>JABDMN010000206.1 GCA_013001485.1 Acidimicrobiia bacterium | reverse complement strand
CGCCGCTGAGGTAACCGCGCTTTCAGGTTCGGGAGGCGGCGGTTGCCGCCTCCCGGTACGTAAAGGCCCCCTCGTACAGGGCGCGACCGACAATGGCGGACTCAAACCCTCCCTCTGCGAGGTCGGTCAGGTCCTGCAGAGTCGATATGCCCCCGGATGCGATGACCCCGATGCCGTAGGTGGCAGCCAGGTCGAGTAGTCCCCGATCCGGCCCCTCCATGATCCCGTCTTGCTCGATGCCGGTGACGAGGGCGCGACGTACTCCTGCCGCAACAACGTCCTCGAGGACAGACTCGACAGCTCGGCCCTCGTCCGCCCAGCCACTCCCCCGCGCCTTGCCGTCGCGCACATCGATAGCAACCACGATCCGGTCTGCGCCGATGGCGCCCACCATCTCCGCGAGGAGATCACTCGTCCACACGGCCGCAGTACCGACGACGGCCCGATCGATACCGCTGGCCATGGCGTCGACGACATCAGCGACGGTGCGCAGGCCTCCGCCAAGCTGTACAGGGACGCCGGTCGCGGCAAGCGCCTCCCACAGAGACCGATCGGAACGACCATCGCGGGCGCCGGCCAGGTCGACGACATGGACGAGCCCGGCCCCCTGATCACCCCAGGCGGTCACCGCCGCGGCTGGATCTGAACCGAAACGTGTGACATCGGCGAAATCCCCCTTGCGGAGACGGACGACGGCTCCGTCGAGAACATCGACCGCAGGTATGACCTTCATCGGGGTTGCGCCTCCATCAATCTGTGCTACCGTCTTAGCGTGCTAGAACGCTAGCGGAGTCAACCGCTACGAGCAAGATCAGGGGGAATCCGATGCGTGCATCGCTGACAACCGACGAGTGGCGCTCAGACGACACCGACGCGCTCTTCGACGCGATCCTCTCGCTGACCGACCGCGACGACGCCGAGCGGTTCTTTCGAGATCTCTGCACGCTCCGCGAGCTCGAAGAGATGACAGCGCGATGGGCCGTCGTCCGCCTCCTCACCAAGGGGATCCCCTACCGCCAGATTCATGACGAGACCGGGGTGTCGACGGCGACCATCACCCGGATCAACCAGTGGCTCCAGCACGGGACCGGTGGCTACAGCCGCATACTGCAGAGGCTTGGCCTCGCCGAGGAGGCTTCGTGAGCCTCCGCATCGCGATACCGAACAAGGGTCGGCTCGCCGAGCCGACGATCCGATTGCTGCGCGACGCCGGTCTCCAGTTTGAGAAGACTGATCGCGCTCTTTCGGTACCGGTGCGCAACGGCGACCTCCAGATCCTGTTCGTTCGAGCAGACGACGTTCCCGAGCTGCTCGCCGACGGTGTAGCCGACCTCGGGATAACCGGCCTCGACCTGCTCAACGAGTTCGACGGCTCCGCTTCCGTGCTCATCGAGCTCGGATACGGCCGCTGCAGGCTCACTGCGGCGGTACCCGATGCCGCCGAAGCTCAGTCCCTCGAGGATCTCGCGGGAAGCCGGGTGGCCACCTCGCACCCGAGGACGACTCGAGCCTTCTTCGAGGACAAGTCGATCGAGGCGACCGTCATCTCGCTCCGCGGTTCGGTCGAGGTCGCTCCGACTCTGGACGTCGCCGACGCCATCGTCGATCTCGTCTCGTCGGGTTCGACGATGCTGGTCAACGGGCTGCGCCCGGTCGCCACCCTGCTCGAGTCGCAGGCGGTGCTCGCCGGCAACCCGTCGTTGGCCGAAGACAGCCGCGCACTCCAGGTCGTGACGATGCTGCGCGCCGTCGTCGCAGGTCGCCGCAAGCGATACGTGTTGATGAACGCACCAATCGACACTCTCGAAGCCATCGAGGACATCATCCCGGGCATCGACTCGCCGTCCATCGTGCCTCTGGCCCATGACTCCACGCGGGTCGCCGTCCACTCGGTGGTCGACGCAGCGCTGGTTTGGGACGTTCTCCCCCGACTCGAGGCCGTTGGCGCCACCGGGATCCTGGTCCTCCCCATCGATCAGCTGATCCCATGACAGTTCGCCGCATCGACCTCGCGACATTGAGCGCCTCCGAACGGCGCGACCTGGTGCGGCGATCCGCCGTGCCCGACCCCGATATCCGTTCGGCAGCTGCCGCCATCATCCGCGATGTCGCCGAGCGTGGCGACGAGGCAGTCGTCGCCTACAGCGAACGCCACGGGGGCGGCGCGACAGACGGCTCAACCACACTCGACCCCGCCACCATCCGCAGTGCCGGGGCGGGACTCGATCCCGAGCTTCGGGAAGCGCTGGAGGCGGCAGCGGCTGCCATCCGGGCCGTTCACGAGCGGCAGCGGCCGGTTGACGACATGATCGAACCGACGCCCGGAGTCGTGGTGAAACGGCGCTGGGCACCGCTACGCCGGGTCGGTGTCTATGTCCCCGGCGGCCAGGCGGCCTACCCATCGTCCGTCTTGATGGGTGTCATCCCGGCCCAGGTGGCCGGGGTCGACGAGATCGTCGTGATCACCCCGGCGGGCGCTGACGGCACTCTGAACCCGGCGATGCTCGGTGCAGTCGGGCTGCTCGGTGTGGACGAGGTCTATGTCGCCGGGGGGGCTCAGGCCATCGCCGCAGCCGCCATGGGGACGAATACGTTGGCTCCCGTCGACAAAATCGTCGGACCAGGCAATGCCTGGGTGACGGCAGCCAAGGTCGAGGTCTTCGGGACCGTGAGTATCGATCTGCCTGCCGGACCCTCAGAGGCGATCGTGGTCGCCGACGACACGGCCGACCCCGCGGTGGTAGCTGCCGACCTGCTGTGCCAGGCAGAGCACGGTGGCGACTCCCCCGTGATGCTCGTCACCTGGGACGGAGCCATCGCCGACGCCGTCGCAGCCCGTATCGAGACAGAGCTCTCGTCGTACGAGCGAGCCGACACCCTGGCGGCATCGCTCGACAAGCACGGCGCCATCGTCGTCGCCCCTGACCGCGACACAGCACTGCGATTCTGTGACGACTACGCACCGGAGCACATCGGGTTCCACACCGCCACGGCGGCCGCAGACGCCGACGCGGTCACCGCTGCCGGGTCTGTCTTCGTCGGGCCCTTCACCCCCCACTCCGCAGCCGACTACGCGACCGGAGCGAATCACGTCCTCCCGACCGGCGGCCTGGCTCGCTCACATGGCCCGCTCGCTGTCGAGGACTTCGGCTCATGGCGCCAACAGCAGGAGATCACCGCTGAGGGCCTGGCCGCAGTTGCGCCTGTCATCACGACCATCGCCCGGGCCGAAGGGCTCACCGCCCACGCCAGGGCCGTCACCGTCCGATTCGAGACACAGGAGACTCCTTCATGAGCCAACCACGGACCGCTCTCGTCGAGCGCAAGACTGCCGAGACCGATGTCAGTGTCGAGCTCGTCATCGACGGCACGGGGATGTCGTCGATCTCCACGGGAGTCGGGTTCTACGACCACCTGCTGGCGTCGCTAGCCCACCATGGCCTGTTCGACCTCACGATCAACACCACGGGCGACCTCGAGGTCGATGAGCATCACACCGTCGAAGACACGGCTCTCGTCCTGGGGGAGGCTTTTGCCAAGGCCCTTGGTGATCGGGCGGGCATCCAGCGATACGGCTCGGCAGCGGTGCCCATGGACGAGGCCCGAGCCGAAGCAGTCATCGATGTAGGCGGCCGGCCGTACCTGGTCACCGATCTTCCTTTCGCCACCGACCGCATAGGAGCCCTCGGGACTCAGATGATTCCCCACGCTCTCGAGTCGTTCGCCCGCACAGCCGGGTTCACGCTTCACCTCACCGGCACGGGCAGCAACGACCATCACCTGGCCGAAGCCGCTTTCAAGGCACTGGCCCGGGCGCTGCGCCAGGCATGCGAAGTCGACCCAAGGCGAAGCGGAGTTCCCTCGCTCAAGGGAACGGCATCGTGACCACCATTGGCGTTATCGACCACGGCGCAGGCAATCTCGTCTCGATCGCCCAGGGTCTCGCCGCATCCGGGGCCGACGTCCGCATCGTCGATGACCCTTCCGGGCTCACACCGTGCGACGGAGTCGTTCTGCCAGGCGTCGGCGCCACCGCACCCGCAATGGGACGGCTGGCCGCCAAGGGGTTGGTCGAGCCGTTGCGCAACTGGGAATTGCCGCTGCTGGGCATCTGCGTCGGTCTGCAGGTGTTCTTCGAGACGAGCGACGAGGACGGCGCCCGGTGTCTTGGCATCGTCCCCGGAGCCGTACGCCGCCTCGACAACAGCCAGAGACTCCCCCACATCGGCTGGAACGACGTTCGCATCACCGATGATCCCCTGTTTGTCGGCATCGCGTCCGGCACCTCGTTCTACTTCGTGCACACCTACGCCCCGCAGCCGGCCGACGTCGGTGTGGTGATCGGCACCACCGAGTACGGCACTCCGTTCACCGCCGCGATCCGATCTGCGAACAGGGTGGGCGTTCAGTTCCATCCGGAGCGCAGCGGGCCTGCAGGCCTTCAGGTACTGGCCAACTTCGTGGCGAGCTGCAAGGAAGAATCTCGTGCTGCGTAAGAGAGTTATCCCGTGTCTCGACGTGGCCGATGGCCGCGTGGTCAAGGGCGTCCGCTTCGTCGACCTCGTAGATGAAGGCGACCCCGTCGAGCTTGCGGCCCGGTATGCAGCCGAAGGAGCCGACGAGATCGTCTACCTCGACATCACGGCATCGCACGAGGAGCGACCAACGTTCCTCGATCTGGTCAGGCGAACTGCGGCCAACGTGTTCATTCCGCTCACCGTTGGCGGCGGTATTCGCACCGTCGAGGACATGCGAGCCGCGCTGCGGGCAGGAGCAGACAAGGTGGCGGTCAATACCGCGGCAGTCGAGGACCCCGACGTACTCGGTCGCTGCGCCACCGAGTTCGGCGAGCAATGTGTCGTTCTCGCCATCGACGCCAAGCGCACCGGAGCAGGCTGGGAGGTGTACACCCACGGCGGACGCACCCCGACCGGCCTCGATGCCATCGAGTGGGCTCGCAAAGGAACCGCATTGGGGGCCGGCGAGATTCTCGTGACCTCGATGGACCGCGACGGCACCAAAGAGGGATACGACCTCGAGCTGTGCGACGCGGTATCCACGGCGACAACGGTCCCGGTCATCGCCTCAGGAGGGGCCGGAACCGCCGAGCACTGTGTAGAGGCGTTGCGCGTGGCAGACGCCGCCCTCGCCGCCTCGATCTTCCATCGCCGGGAGCTCACAGTCGGCCAGGTCAAAGAAGCACTGGCCTCCGCAGGAATCCCGGTGAGGACATGATCGACCAGGCTGCAGTCCGCTACGACCCGAACGGCCTCGTGCCCGTCGTCGTACAGGACTCCGTGACGGCTCAGGTTCTCATGGTGGCCTACGCCAATGCGGAGGCTCTCGCTGCGACCGTGGATACCGGCGAGGCTCACTTCTGGAGCAGAAGCCGCAACGAGCTGTGGCGCAAGGGCGCAACGAGCGGCAACACCATGCGGGTCGAGCAGATGAACCTCGACTGCGACGCCGACACAGTGCTGTTGTCGGTGACTCCTACAGGCCCGGCCTGCCACACCGGTGACATCTCGTGCTTCTCTCCTGACGGGGCTGAGGGCTTCGCTGCGCTCGAGCGGCTGTGGTCGACGATCGCCCAGCGAGCCAGAGACCTCCCGGAGGGCTCCTACACGGCGGAGTTGGTCCGTGGCGGGGTCGACTCACCGTCACGAAAGGTCATGGAGGAGGCCACCGAAGTGGTGCTCGCCGCCAAGGACCAGGATTCGGGCGGGCCCGACCGCATCGCCGAGGAATCGGCAGACCTCATCTATCACCTGCTCGTTCTGCTCGCCGAACGCGGCACCACGCCTCGCCAGGTGATCGACGTCCTCAACGAACGCGCAGGCTGAGCCAGCGGGTACCGTCCCTTTCGTGCGCCGCTTCCTCGTTCTTCTTGCCTTCGTTCTGACTGTGGCCGGTTGTTCGGGCGAAGCTGTCGACTTCTCTGCCGTTCCCGAGCTGCCCACCGTCACAACCGCCGAGCTCACTGCGCAATTGGCAGCGTCCAGCCGGCCGACGGTGGTCAACGTGTGGGCGTCGTGGTGCGTCCCATGCCGCTCCGAAGCCCCGCTCCTCGCAGCCGCCTCGGAAGCCTTCGCAGGCGACATCATCTTCATCGGCCTCAACGTGCGTGACTCCCAGGATGACGCCCGGGCCTTCATCGCCGAGTTCGACTTCGGTGCCGACAAGGGTTGGGAGCACCTCTTCGACTCCTCCGGCACGGTTCCCGTCGATCTGGGCGGCAACCGCGGCGTGCCGCTCACCTTCTTCGTGGCCGCCGACGGCCAGATCGTGACGATCCACAGGGGCGTCATCGACGAGCGAACATTGGCGTTGGGAATCGACGAACTGCTGAGACGCTGAGGTGGAGTTCACGCTTCTGGCGGCTGCGGCCATCGGCATCGGGGCGATGTGGGCGATGTTGTGGTGGGAAGGACCACGCGGCAACGCGGTCGAGTGCGACCGGGATGTGTTCGAAGCGGCGTTCACCGCAGTCATCATCGGGCTCGCCATCGGCAGGATCGCTTCGATGATCGGAAATGGCGTCAACCCCGTCACCAATCCGGCAGATCTGCTGATCGTCCGATCTGGCGTAGCCACCGGACCCGCCGCCCTCGGGGCGCTGGCCGCCTACGGGTGGCTGTCTCGCGGCAACCTGTGGTGGCTGTTCGATGGAGTCGCCGCCGCAGCGCTTGCCGGCATCGCCGGGTGGCATGCCGGTTGTCTCGCCCGCGAAGCCTGCCTGGGTACGCCAACCGACCTTCCGTGGGCGATGCACCAGACAAGCAGCACCGTTGGTCGGCACCCGGTCGAGCTCTATGCAGCGCTCGCGCTGGCGGTTGCGGCCATTGTCATTGCCTGGATCAAGACGTCCGATCGTCGGCCGTCGCCGGGAAGCCTCGCCGGCATCGCTCTGGCCGTCGCCGGACTCGTCCGACTCGGCACCGAGCCCTTCCGTCCTGCCCTCGGAAACGGTCCCGTGTGGTGGTACGCCGCGGCCGTCGTCGCCGGGCTCGCCGCGTTCGCGGTCCGTCAACGCGCCCGGTGAGATTCACCGGGCACGCCGTACAATCGCCCAATGCCCCCTGCCGTCTCGCTTCGTGGTGTTGGCGTTCGCGCCGGCGCATCGGTGATTCTGCGCGACGTCGACCTCGAGTTGGCTCAAGGCGAGTCGGTCGGGATGCTGGGCGCCAACGGAGCGGGCAAGACGACCCTGTTGCGAGTGCTGGCGACTCTCCAGCCCATCTTTGCGGGACACGCCGAGGTCCTCGGCGCTGACATCGGCGCTGGCGACCGGTACGAGGTGAGGCCCCGCATCGGCTACGTCGGCCACGTTCCCTCGCTGTATCCGGAGCTCACCCTTGGCGAGAACGTTGCCTTCACTGCGCGGGCGCGAGGCCGAAGTGACGCCGACGCACATGCAGCGCTCGCTCGTGTCGGCCTGGATCGAGCCGCCGACCGTCTCGCCTCCGCCTGCTCTCACGGCATGCAACGTCGTGCCGAGTTCGCCAGGGTCGCCCTCGGCGACCCCGAGTTGTTACTGCTGGACGAGCCTCACACTGCCCTCGATCCGGCAGCGATCGACATCGTCGCAAGCGTCGTCAGCGACACGATCGAACGCGGAGGCACGGTGGTAGTCGTGTCGCACGACCTCGATCGAGTTTCCCCGCTGGTGGACCGTTCCGTCGAGATCGCGTCAGGAGCGGTGCGCTGATGATCTGGCAACAGGCGTGGGTCATCGCCCGGCGAGATCTGATTCGTGAGTTGCGATCCGGAGAGGTTCTGTGGATCACGATCCCGTTCGGGGCTGTCGGCATGCTGCTCATTCCCCTCGCCGTCGGCACTGACGCTCCGCTGCTCGCACGGATCGGCCCCGGCATGTTCTGGGTGGTCGTGTTGCTGTTCGGGATCCTCGTCTCGGTCCGTCGCACCGCCATCGAGACACCCGAGCAACGCGATCACCTGGCTCTGCTTGGCATAGACCCTGCGGCACGCTTCGCGGGGCGAGTCATGGCAAGTGGTGCCCTGTTGCTGGCGTTCGAACTCGTCGTGGGGATCGCGGCCGTTGCTCTCTACGACCCCGCCCTCACCGACGGCTGGTGGCTGGTGGCCATCGTCCCGACGGTCGCCCTGGGTTTGGCCCTGCTCGGGACCCTGGCGGGATCGATCGCAGCGGCGACGGGCGTGGGCACCGTGCTCGTTCCGTTGCTGGTCGCACCCCTCGCAGTGCCCTTGCTTCTGGCCGCCTCTCAAGCGCTCGAGGGCTTGCAGCAGGGCCGCAGTATCCTCACCGCAGTTCTGCTGATGGCGCTCGTCGTATGTGTGGCGGCCATTGCAGGTGTACTTGCAGCCCGGCCTCTCCAGGAGACGCGATGACGAAACGAGTGCCAACGCTGGCCATCCTCGTCCTGCTCGGCGCAGCTCTGGTCGCCGGTCTCGTCGCCCCCGAGGACGCTGTGCAGGGCAATCTCGCCCGGCTCCTGAACGTTCACGTGCCTGCTGCCTGGGTGGCCTATCTCGCTTTCGGAGTCACGCTCGTCGCCTCGATCGGCTACCTCGTCACGAAGCGGGCATCGTGGGACCGGGTGGCAGCAGCGTCGGCAGAGCTGGGCGTGGTCTTCACCGCCCTGACGATCTTCCTCGGCATGATCTGGGGCAAGCCGATCTGGGGTGTGTACTGGACGTGGGATGCCCGGCTCACCTCGACCGCCGTCATGTTCTTCGTCTATCTCGGGTACCTGGCGCTCCGCCGATCGATTCCCGATCGGGAGACGCGCGCCAAGCGATCCGCCATCCTCGGCATCGTCGCCATCGCCCAGCTCCCGGTTGTCCATTTCTCCGTGTACTGGTGGCGAACGCTCCACCAGCCTCCGACGCTGTTACGTCCCGACGAGGTCCAGATGGACCCGCCGTTCCTCATCGCGTTTCTGGTGGCTTTCTCGTTGTTCACGATCATCTACGCGGTCTTGTTGGCTGCCAGGGTTCGCATCGAGGCCCTCGAAGCCGAAGCCGATGAGCTGATCGCGACCACTGCCGTCGTCGCCGGTGACGCCATCTCGACCCCAACCGGGGGGCGCTCATGAGCGACTGGGGATGGGTGGCACTGGGATTCGCAGCCACTGGAATCACCATCGGGGCCTATCTGGGCTCGCTGGTCTACCGGCGGCGTTCTCTCCTCCAGCGCATCGAGGCCGTGCGCAGTCAGGATTCGGCGTGAGACGGTATTGGCGGTTTCTCATCCCCGTCACGGCGGCCGTCGTCGTGATCGTGGTCGCCCTCACTCAGCTCAACGACAACCTCGTGTTCTTCTACACGCCGTCCGAAATCGTCAACGGCGAGATCTCCGACGAAGAGAACCGGTTCCGTCTCGGTGGCCAGGTCGCGTCCGGGTCGGTGACTGAGACCGCCGACGGCGTGTCGTTCGATGTCACCGACGGCCGCTGGGAGGTCGCCGTGGTGCATTCGGGCGCACCCCAGCAGTTGTTCGCCGAGGGCATCGGGGTGATCGTCGAAGGGAGTTGGGACGGCACCGCGTTCCGCTCCGACACGATGCTCATCCAGCACGACGAGCAGTACCGCACCAACGACGGCGAGGACTACGAGACCCCAGCAGACGGGGCATGATCGGGTTCATCGGCCTGCTCGCCGTCTGGGCCGCTGTCGTGGGTTCAGTGTGGCTCTCGGTCGCCGGCGTGGCGGTGGCTCGCGACCCGGACAGAGGCATCGACAGCCTGCGCACTCCCGTGCTGACCATCGCTATCGCTGCCGCTGTCGCCATGGCTGCACTGGAGTTGGGGATTGTCACCCACGACTTCTCGCTGTCCTATGTGGCAGACAACTCCTCAACCGACACACCCCTCGTGTTTCTCCTGGCGTCGGGATGGGCGGCGCTCGAGGGCTCGATCGTGTTGTGGGGCCTGGTCCTGGCCGTCTTCACCTGGCTCGTCTGGCGCGACGCCGGGGCCGGAGATGGCCTCGCTGCCGGTGCGCTGGCGGTCCTCGGTGTCGTGTCGGTGTTCTGGTTCGGGGTGATGGGGACGATCGCCAGCCCTTTCGAGGTTTGCACCGTTGCCGCTCCTGCGGGATGCGCCGCCGATGCCTGGGCACCGTGGTCGGCAGCGATAGCGCCGATGGAGGGCCTCGGCCCGAATCCGCTGTTGCAGAACCACATCTTGATGGCCGTGCACCCTCCCTTGCTGTACCTGGGGTATGTCGGTCTGACCGTTCCGTTTGCCTTTGCGATGTCGGCTCTCGCTCGCGGTGACCGGGGCACGGTCTGGCTCGAGCGCACCCGTCGTTGGTCACTCGTCGCCTGGGCGTTCCTCACGGCGGGCATCCTCCTCGGCGCCTGGTGGTCGTACGAGGTACTGGGTTGGGGCGGCTACTGGGCGTGGGATCCGGTCGAGAACGCGGCGTTCCTCCCCTGGCTGATCGCTACGGCGTTCCTGCACTCAGCTGCGGTCCAGCGCCGCCGCGGCATGCTCCAGGCGTGGAACTACACCCTCGTCATCTCTATGTTTCTGCTCACGATTCTGGGGACCTTCCTCACGCGATCGGGCGTCATCTTCTCGGTCCACTCGTTCACCCAATCGGCCATCGGGCCCACGCTGCTCGTGTTCCTCGCAGTCGCCGCGGTCGCCTCGTTCGGTCTGTTCGCAGTGCGATCCCAGGCGGTGGCCTCCGCTCCCCGACTCGAGACGCTGGCAAGCCGCGAGGGAGTCTTCCTCGCCAACAACCTGCTGCTCGTACTGTTTGCGGTGACCGTCCTCGTTGGCACGGTGTACCCCCTGGTGCTCGAGGCGTTCACCGGGCGTCAGGTATCCGTGGGACGCCCCTTCTTCGACAGGGCAACGCTGCCTGTCGCCTTCGCACTGCTGCTGGCGGTGGGCATCGGGCCGATCACCCCGTACCGGGTAGCCCGGGGCTCGGTGGTGTGGGCCAGAGTGAAGATCCCTGCTCTCGCGGGCCTGGTGAGCGGGGCCATCGCGGTGCTGGTCGGCGTGCGCTCGGTGCCCGCCGTTCTGGTGGTGGTGTTGGGCAGCTTCGTGATCGCAGTTCCCGTCGCCACTGTCGCCTCTCAGGCACAGAAGCTCCGCCGCGAGCGGAGTTGGACGAAAGCCATCGGACGGGTACTGGCCGGTGATCGTGGCTACTGGGGCGGCCAGATCTCGCACATCGGCATTGCCCTTGTGTCCATCGCCATCGCAACCACCACCGCCCTCGCGGTGCGCCAGGAGGTGACGGTGGACCTCGGTCAGAGCGTCTCTGTCGGCACCTACTGCGTCACCTACGAAGGCCCCTTCCGCAGGGTTGAGCCGAATCGGGCCGTGATCGGCACGCAGATTCGCGTCACCGGTGCCGATTGCAGCGGTGAGGGAACCCTGCTCGAACCGCGCCTTCACCAGTACCCCAACTCAACACAGGCAGTCGCGACGCCCGACGTTTTCCACGGCACGCTGGACGACGTCTACGTGTCGTTGGTCTCGGTGCGCGACGAGACGGCCATCGTCGATGTCTACGTGTTCCCTCTGCAACGGCTGCTGTGGCTGGGAGGTCTGGTGACTGTGGCCGGAGGCCTCTACGCGCTGCGGGCCCGCAGACACACGTCCAGCGCTCCCACCAGCGACCGTCCAACGGCGCCGTCGGTGATCGGTAGCGGCCATGAGTGACACCCGGAGCTCCTGGATCTCGGCCGTCGGGTGGGCATTGGCGGCCGCCGCGCTTGTCGTCATGGTGGTCGGGCTGTGGCCCCGAGCGACTCCGCTGACCGCCATCGACAGGGTTGAGGCGCTTGCATCGAGCATCCGCTGCCCACTGTGCGGAGGCGAATCGATCGCCGACGCTCCATCGCAGGTTGCGAGAGACCTCGAGGCCGTCATCGCCGAGAAGGTCGGTGCCGGCGAGAGCGACGACCAGATCCGGAACTTCTTCGTTGCCCGTTTCGGTGAGGTGGCTCTGCTCGATCCTCCGCTCGATGGCTGGGGTATCGCTCTGTGGGCGATCCCGATCGCAGGCCTGGTGTTTGGCGTAGCTGCCGTCAGCGGGCGGCTCCGCCCCGAGGAGGGCCGATGACAGGAATCCCGGAACGACTCGATCAGGTCGAGACCGATCTCGCCGATGTCGAGACACAACTCGCAGCCGGTGAGCTGGACGAGGCAACGGCGGCACGCCTCCGATCGACGTACCAGGCCGAGAGAGACGGCATTCTGGCGACAGATGAGATCGCCGAGAACTCTGGACCGCGGGGCAGAGTCATCGCAGGCGTGGCGATCCTCGTGCTGGGCCTCGTTGGCGCAGGCATCGCTGTTGCCCGAAGTGCCGAAGACCGCAACCCCGGGGATCTGATCACCGGAGGCCTCCCTGCGGTGGATCTGTCCACCATCACCAACGAGGAGATGGAGGAGATCGTCGCCCAGTTCCCCGAAGTCACGACGATGCGGCTCGCTCTGGCCGACCGCTACTTCAACGATTCCCAGTTCTCCGACGCGCTTGGCCACTACCTCACCGTCCTCGACCAGGAGCCGAGCAACCCGCGCGCTCTCGCCAACATTGGATGGATGACCTATCTGTCCGATCAACCCGAGATCGCCGAGCGGTACGTCGAGCAGTCGCTGGCTTCCGATGCCGGCTACTCCCAGGCGTATTTCTTCCTCGGTGCCATTCGCCTCTACGGTCTCGGTGATGCGTCCGGGGCCGTTCCCCCTCTGGAACGACTGCTCGAGTTCGACGACCTCCCCCAGGAGATCCGCGACCAGGCCGCCGAGTTGCTGGATGAGGCGAGGGCCGGGGCATGAACACCCGCATCGTTCTCGGCGTGGGACTCGGCCTGCTGGTGGTCGGGATCCTCGTGGTGTCGTTCTCGACGCGGTTTGGCACCAGCCCTGACGTCACCGCCTCTCCGCTCATCGGCACCACATCGCCGACGTGGTCGGCGTCAACCATCGACGGTGACGCGCAGTTCGACACCTCTCTGCTCGCCGGCGACATCGTCGTGGTGAACTTCTGGGCGTCGTGGTGCACCGGGTGCCGGGTCGAACACGAGGCCCTACTCGAGGCGGCCGAGGCCTTCGCCCCCTTCGACGTTCAGTTCGTTGGTGTGCTCTATCAGGACAACCCGGAGCGGGGCCGCTCCTGGCTCGAGGAAGTGGGCAGGTCCCGCGAGACCATCTACGTCGTCGACGAGGGCTCGCGCGTCGGTCTGGACTACGGCGTGTTCGGCCTGCCTGAGACGTTCTTCGTCGACCGCAACGGCACGATCGTGGCCAAGAAGACCGGGGTCATATCTGCCGGGGAGCTGTCGACGGTGCTCAATCAAATCATCCTGGGTGAGACCGTGGGACGGTTGGAGCCTGGTGATCTCAGCCCGGTCGGCTGAACTACCGGTTTCGCTTCCGACGCAGCAGACGACCGAGAGACTCCTCCTCCGGGTGCACGTCGCGCGTCGGCGGGAGAACCTCATCCTCCTCGACGGATGGTGCCGGTGCGGTCGGAATCGCCTCCGGTCGCTCCTGCCTCGTGGGGACGACTGCCTCGCGCCAGACCCTCCAGTCGCCCCTGGCGACGACGAGGCGTCGCAGAGCCACGTCGAGGAGAAACAGCCCGAGCGCGATGGCAACCAGCAGCGGCCACAGAGGCCGTTCTGCGGCGCCGCGACGTGGAGCGGGATCGAAGACCTCGGCTGCCGTGGGTCCGACGCGGCCTTCGGTGATCCCGGCCACGTCGTCGGGAAGCTGAGTGTCGGCCTCGCGGAAGGCGAACTCGTCGGCGTATCCGGCGACGAGGCCGTTGCTCCCCTGGGCAACAAGGCCGTCAGGGTTCTCGACGGTGACCGCCACCCAGTAGGCACCCGAAGTGGCGACGGGCACACGACCTTCGAAGGTGGTGCCTCCGGTGCGCTGCAGCGGGATCGCCGAGACGTTGCCTTCTGAGTCGCGAATGGTGGCCACCGCACTGGCATCGAGGGGAGCCTCGGCATCAAAACGGACCTCGATGGCACCGCCGTCGAGACGGACTTCTGGCGGGTTGTCGAGCCCCGGAGGCAGAACGTCGCCGACCACCCGGCCCCAGAAGTCGACGAAGCCGCCCCAGGTGACCCAGTCGGCCGACCACCGCACCGTGGTGTCGGACATCCACGCCGACGCCCGACCCAGGCCTCGCTGCCAGGTCGCGAGCAGCGGATCTCCCGGCCCGATCTCGAGGGCAATCACCGCGGTGTCCTTGGGCCGGGTCAAGACGTAGCCGCGTAGCGGTGGAGCTGCCGTTAGACCGGCTGTGACCTGCGAGGCCGCGCCGAGTGATGGGAAGAACTCACCCTCGGCGATGAGCGGCCGGGCGACCCGCAAGGTCTCCTCGACGAAGATATCTGGAACGGCATCGAGATCCCGCCCCGGGTAGAACTGCCCACCGCCAATCGCCGCCATACGACGAAGAGTCTCACCAGCACCCTCGCCTGTCCCGAGGACCGACAGGGTGATGCCGGCGTCGGCAATCTCTTGTGCAACGTCGAGAGCGCGGGCGTCATCGCCCCACCCGTCTGTGAACAGCACCATGTGCTTGATGTCCTCGGGAGCCTCCCGCAACGCTGCCAGTGCCTCTTCGAGGGCCTGGGTGATCTCGGTGTCACCATTGGGCACCAGCGAGTTGATCGCGGATGCCACAACAGCGGCGGCCGGCTTCGTCTGGAGATCGAGCGCCCACCTCGTACCCGAGGTGAATGCCAGGATCCCCACCCGGTCGGTCTCCTGCAGCGCCGAAATGGCCAACCCTGCACCGGCGCGGGAAATGTCGGTCTTGTTGACGCCTATGCCTTCCATGGCCTCGCCGTTGAGCCCGCCGCTGCAGTGGCAGTCAGCCATGGATCCCGAGGTGTCGATGACCAGCACTTCGGCGACCGGGGTGCGGCGAATCAAATCATCGGGGTCCGAGGTCACCGGGAGCAGATCTTCGAGCTCCGAGCCCTCATACCCGCCAAGGCCGTAGGCCTGGTCCCCTCCGACGACCACGAGTCCTCGGCCCAGTTCCTCGACGTAGGCCGCGATATCGGCTGTCACGGCCTCGCCGGGCGCCGGCACGTTGACCAGTACCAGCGCGTCGTAGAGCAGCAGGTCATCGGCTCCCGGGATGCCATCGAGCAACACGGCGTCGATGCCGCCGGCGTTGAGAGCTCGCACCAGATCGACACCCTCGCCGAGCAGCGCCTCGACAACGCCGACTCGAGCCGGGCCAAGCACCCGCACCAGGGCTTCGCCGTTGTTGTTCTCCGGCACTTGATCGAACGCGGCGTCGATGGAGGCCGAGACCCGCAGGATGCCGGTGTCGACGCCGGGAACAGTCACCTGGATGCGGTTGGTGCCTGCCTGCAGCGTGACCGGAAGAGGAATGACCTCATCCCCCGCCTCGACAAGCAGAGTCGCCTCACCCGAAGCGGTGGCTTCGACCGTGACGTCGACGACAAGGTCCTCGCCCTCTCGAGCGGTGACCGGTGCATCGACCCGTGTGACCAAAGCGTCGGCAGAACGCCCCGTATCGAGGGTGATCACATCGACGGCGATCCCGGCCTCGGCAAGCTCACGCGCAGCCGTCCTGGCGTTGCCAGACGTCTCGACGGCGTCGGTGAGCACGACGATCCGCCGGGAGCCCTCCGTGGGTAGCACCGCAGCCGAAGCACGAAGCGCTCCGGCGAGGTCCGTTCCCGAGGCATCGACCGTGGTGCGGACGGGTTGGGGTGTGCGCAGCGGCGCCAGCGCGACATCGACGCGAAGGTCTGAGCCGAACACAGCCACTCCGACAACGTCTTCAGGTGCCGCCTGATCGAGGGCATCGGCAACGAACTGCTCCTGGGCCACACGCGCCGCTCCGTCGATCGACGCCGAGCGATCGAGTAGGAAGAGCACCGTCTTCTCCCCCGACTCACGGACCAACAGCGGCTGGGCGAGGGCGAGCACGAGAAGTCCGAGCCCGATCATCCGCAGCACCACCGCAGCCATGTGCTGGCGCTGCGGTACGGCACGTCGACCGTAGCGAGCCACGATCCAGGCGACGCTGAGAACCACAGGCAACGCAAGG
>JABDMN010000181.1 GCA_013001485.1 Acidimicrobiia bacterium | reverse complement strand
TTCGAACACCCGATACCCGTCGACCAGACCCGTCCCGAGGAGTGCTCCGTCCTCGACGGATGCCGGAGCCGGCGTCGCCAGCCCTGCCAGTTCGTTCTCGATGCTCATGACTCTGCCTCCATGATGGTTCGCAACCTCTCGATACCCCGGTGAACATCCGCCTTCACTGTCCCTTGAGGACGATCCAGCGCTTCGGCGATCTCGGCGTACGAGAGCCCGACCACGTGACGCAGCACGACAGCGCGGCGCTGATTCACGGTCAGCGACGCCAGACGCCGGTTCCAGGCGACACTGTCGGCCGGCTCCGGGTCGAGCGCTCCGAAGCGGTCGACCAACTCCACGGGAGTCGGCCGGCGTGCCCGGTCTCGCGCGTGATTGCGCCCCAGGTTCATGGCGATCGTCCACAGCCAGCCCCGCAACTCGAGCTTGTGGATGCGGGCTGCTTCGTATTCGCCAAGTGCCCGGTAGGCGCGTATGAACACCTCCTGAGTGAGGTCCTCGGCGTCGGCCGGGTGGAGCCGGCGCAGACCGGAGAAGATCTGGTCCTGCATCGCGGTGACCACAGCGGGGAAGGCCCCGTCGAGATCGCGTGCGAGCTGCTTGCACAGCTCCTGGTGGTCGGTCATCGCCTCGAGTCTCACATGAACAAGAACCCCAATGCATCCGCTCGGGTTGCACTGTTCTCTGCGAAGCTCTGGCCATGCGCTACGACACGGTCACATTCACGAATTCACGCGGGCTCGAACTCGCCGGGAGGATCGACCACGCGTTCGCACCCGATCCGATTGCCTACGCCGTCTACGCCCACTGTTTCACGTGCTCGAAGAACCTCAAAGCGATCGGACGGATCACCGACACGCTGGCCCGTCATGGCATATCGACGCTGCGGTTCGACTTCACGGGTCTCGGTGAGAGCGCCGGTGACTTCTCGGACACCAACTTCACGACGAACGTCGACGATCTCGTGTCTGCGGCGTCATTCCTCGCCGAGAACCATGGTGTTCCCGAGGTGCTCATCGGTCACTCCCTGGGAGGAGCCGTGGCCCTTGCAGCCGCAGGCAGCATCGAGTCCATCCGCGCAGTGGCCACGATCGCGGCGCCATCGAGCCCGGCCCACCTGAAGAAGCATCTGGTGCACGACCTGGGCGAGATCGAGACCGAAGGTGAAGCCGAAGTCGTGCTCGCCGGCCGCCCCTTCACCATCAAGCAGCAACTGGTCGACGACGTCGAGACCATCGACCTGGCAGGCGCCATCAGCAGCTTGCGGCGACCCCTCCTCGTGTTGCACTCGCCCATCGACAACACGGTCGGCGTCGAGAACGCAGCCGCGATCCTCGACGCGGCGAAGCACCCGAAGAGCTTCGTGTCGCTGGATGACACCGATCACCTCGTCAGCGACGACAACGATGCGCGCTACGTGGCAGAGGTCATCGCCACATGGGCGGATCGGTACGTGTCAGGGACACTCCACGAGCACACGACTGCGGTGGACGGCGACGACAGCGTGACCGTGGTCCGTGTCGAGGACGGTTACCGGGCGGACGTGATCAGCAGCGGGTTCTCCCTCGTTGCCGATGAGCCGGCGTCGGTGGGTGGATCCGGAGAAGGCCCGAGCCCTTACGACTACCTGATGACTTCACTCGGCACCTGCACGGCGATGACGCTGCGCATGTACGCCGACCGAAAGGAGTGGCCGCTCGAGTCGGTGACGGTCCGGCTCGCTCATCGCAAGGTCCATGCCCGGGACTGCGACGACTGCGAGACGCCGTCTGGCTACATCGACCATGTCGACCGTGAGATCACCATGGAAGGCGATCTGAACGCCGAGCAGCTGGATCGGCTGCTTCAGATCGCCGACAGGTGCCCCGTCCACAAGACGCTGCACTCCGAGATCGTGGTCAGGACGACGCTGACTGCGTGATCAGGCGCCGCCGACCTCGTCGGACTCGGCGCGCCGTCGGGCTGCGACCTCCCGGACCTGGCCGGCGAACTCGGGGAACGTCTCCAGAACCCGCTCGAAACTCGCCCGATCGAGGGTGTACAGGTTGGAGTGCTCGAGCGCATTCACTGTGTTGGCCCGGGGACTCTGCTCGATGAGAGCCATCTCGCCGAAGAAGTCGCCGTCGCCCAGGACCGCCACCACCTGCGCCTCGTCGTAGGACCGCACCTCGACGGTTCCCGAGTTGATGAAGAACAGCTCGTCTCCGATCTCACCCCTGCGCACGATCGCCTGACCAGGAACGCACACCGTCGGCTCGAGGTGCAGCGCAAGCTCTCGCAACACAGCATCGTCTGCTCCCGAAAAGAGCGGCACCTTCTCGAGCACCGGTCGGTTGAGATGGAGTTCGATCTCGGTGCGGAGAGGTGGAGGAAGGTCGGACAGCATCTCGGACTGCTGGCGCCCGGCCCGGGTCTCCCACGAGTAGTTGTAGTAGTCGCGAACCCGTGCCTGAAGGTCGCGAGCAATGCCTCGGTCGCGCATGAATGTGTTGACCCGCTCCATGCGCTGCAGGTGTCGGGACCGGGCAACGTCCAGGTTGGCGATCAGGGTGGCGACGTTGCCGATGATGTACCCGTACATGGCAGCACCGAGCGCCATGACGGCCATGGCGTACGCCACCTGTCCCCCACCACTGGGCACCAGATCGCCATACCCCACCGTGGTGAGGGTCGTGATCGTCCAGTAGGCCGCCTGGTGATACGGACTCAGCTCGGGATGCCCCGCGGCGGCGCCGTCGAGGGCGACCCACCCGCACGAGATCCAATGTGCGATGAGGACGATCCAGAACGCGAAAAACGCCAGCCGGAGCACGGCGGGGTTCATCGATGTCCTCAGCCGCCACCTCCGTTGGAGAGCCAGGACCCGGGTGATGCGCAGAACCCGGAGGAGAGCGAGGAAGCGAATCGGCCCCTCGAACGAGGACCCCTCGACGCCGGGTGCAATAGCGAGGAGCTCGAAGGGAATCGCCGCCAGGAGGTCGACGGTGAACCACGACCTCAGGTATTCCGATCGGCCAACTTCGTGGTCGCCGGTGATGCCCTGCTCGCCGGAGGACCCACCGAGACGGAGCACCACATCCCATGCCAGGACGACCGAGGCAGCGGCGGACACAGCAACGATCCAGCCGGACTCCAGGCTGTCGAACACCACTTCCAGCGGAATGAGCACCGCCACGACGATCGTCACCGCGAGGACGATGACGTCCCACACGGTCAGCTCGAGCTCTTGTCTTCGCGAAAGCTCGTCGGAGGTTTGGGTGACCATCGATGGACCTCGCTGCTTCAGTGGACCCGCTGGCACTCTATCTGGCGACCATCGGCCGGCCACGGCGCACGCGCTGAGCACACGGGCCGCGTGGGTTCTGCAAGGTGTACAACGGTCGAGGGCAATGCAGCGCCGATCGTCACATGACACCGTTCTCGTGAAGAAAGGAGGCGCCATGACCCAGGTCCTGGAACGGCCGACTGTCGCGCCTTCGAGAGAAGAACTGCCGCGCGTCGACCGACCGATACCGCCACCGCAACGGCGTCCTATCAGCCTGTTGCCCTGGTTGGCGCTGGCTCTCGTCGTCGTGGCAGCGGCCATCGCCACCCCTCTGATCATCGACGCGGTGTCGGAGGACGCAGTGGCTGAAGCCGTCGTCGAGCCCTACGTGCCGTACGCGAGCTCGATCGAGACGTGGGAGCACTTCCTGAGTATGGAACGGGCGGCACTCGAACCCTGGGTGCCGTACGCAAGTTCCGTCGAGGCGTGGGAGCACTTCCTCGCTTTGCAGGAAGCGGCTGCGTTGCCGTATGCGACGTCCGTCGCTCTCTGGGAGGAGTTCGTGATTCTGGACGAAGCGGCGGCCCTGCCGTATGCGACTTCGGTCGCGCTGTGGGACTCGTTCCTCGCCGATCAGGAGGCAGCGGCTCAGGCCTATGTGCCGTACTTCAGCTCGGTGGAGGCCTGGAACGAATTCCTGGAGCGGTCGAGCTAACAGGCAGGCCCAGCACCACACGCGAGAGGGCCCGGTCGATCCGACCGGGCCCTCCCACTTGCTTGGTTGTCGAATCAGTTGACGAGGTCCGGTACGGGGATCAGGACCCGGTCGATGCCCTGGATGTAGCCGTTCGAGGTGGCGACGTCCTTGACGCCTTTGAGCTTGGCGTTCTTGAGATCGTCCTCGCCATCGATGAACTTCTTGTTCTTGCTGTCAAGACTCACGCCGAGGAGCGTGTCGACCGAGTCGGCCTTCTTCAGCTCCTTGTTGGTGTACGCCTCACCAGCGACGTGATAGAGCAGCACGCTCGTGATCACCGTGATCACGTCGGTGCCGTTGGCGTCGGCGTATGCGGTCAGGCCACCGGCGAGAAACCCGAGAATGGCGCCCTCGTCATACTTGCCGTCATAGCCAAGGTCCTTGGCAAGACGTTGGAACGCCTTGTCGGTCGGAGCCAGCACGGTGATATCCGTCAGGCTGCCCTCACCGTCACCAAGGGCGTCGGCAAGACCGGCGAGCAAGACCAGCTCACGCAGGATGTCGAAATCCTTCTTGTCCTTGTCGAAATCACCAGGGTCGCCGCTGACAGCGACAACGGTCTCCACGGTGGACGGAATGTGACCGTCCGCAGACACGGGTGCAGCCACGAGCAACAGAGCGGCGGCGATCACAGCCGCCAAGATCTTCTTCATCTTGAGATTCCTCCCAGATCGACGTGGGGCGTCGAACCCCCTCTTCTCACATTTAGTACGAAGAAGGACCGCGTCCTGGATGAAGGTCTCTTCCAATTGACCTGTTTCAGGTCAGAGCTGGAGCGTGCTCCCGAAGATCTGCCAGGCCAGCAGCGACTTCGCCGTCAGCGACAGGAAGATGTACACCACCTCGCCGTAGACGTAGTCGGCCCACTTCCCCACCTTGCGGTACTGCAGCACCTGGTTGACCGCAAAGGTGTTGAAGAAGACGAACAGCGAGATGAAGATCGCAAACACGAACGCCGGCGGGCTCTCGGAGGTCGACGGGCTCCACAGATACAGGCCGATGAGCAGCCAGGGAACGATTCCGGCCAGGACACCGAACCAGTAGGGCATCCACCGACCGGACCCGGGCTCCTCGTAGTGCTCCTGGAGCAGACCGAAGAGGATCATCATCGCATTGACTCCGAAGATGGCACCGAGGGCGGCCACGTCATAGATGCCGGTGAGCTGGGCGATGAGGACGACCATCAGCGACGAGCTGAGCGAGTACTCGATCCAGCGGGCGTAGTTGCGGTTCTTGCTCAGGTTGCGCAGGTACCAGTCGTAGACACCCGGGCTCACGATCACGAAGTGGGCGATGGCGGACAAGAACAGGAACGCCGCTACTCCCCAGGCGACGCGGATCTCGAACAACGTCGTCACTCCCGTGTCGATCCCGGCACCGGGCTGACCCTCCAGGAAGACTGCCGTCACAGGCAGAGCGAAGGCGTTGGCCATGAGGAGCACCACGATCCCCTGGATGGCGTGCAGGCCACCCATCACGAGGTTGTAGGTGCGCAGGCGGGAGGCGCGGGCGCTGAGAACTGTGGTCATGGACGGGATTCCTTTGACGGCGGACACTATTTCTAGCGGCATCGGTGTCGCTACAGGATGAATGGCTCGATGGCGACCCACAATGCGCCGTAGTCATCCCGGTGGAGCGAGTGCCCGGCACCAGGAAGAATCACGTATTCGACGAAGGGGTTGGCGACCGCCAGGGCCTCGCCGCGCTCCGTCGACACCAGCGCATCGACCTCGGGATCGGCTCCGACCAGCAGGGTCGGCACGTCGAGATCTTCGATCGACCCGTCGAAGGGTCGATGGTTGTCGCGGATCGT
>JABDMN010000172.1 GCA_013001485.1 Acidimicrobiia bacterium | reverse complement strand
AGCCATTTCCCTCTGGTCTCCTTGTCCGAGTGGTCGCAAATTACCAGGATCGCGATAATCATGTCCGAATGACTTCACAAAGAACCGCTGTGATCACCGGAGGCACCGGCGGCCTCGGACATGCGATCGCTCCGTTGCTCACCGCCGCCGGGTTCAACCTCGCTGTCACGTACATCGTGCCCGAAGAGGCAGAGGCCCTCGAACAGCATCTGGACGTCGGAGAAGACCGCCTGTTT
This sequence comes from Acidimicrobiia bacterium, assembly GCA_013001485.1. Lineage (GTDB taxonomy): Bacteria > Actinomycetota > Acidimicrobiia > Spongiisociales > UBA5794 > JABDIW01. Next base: position 3,334 of record JABDMN010000172.1, on the reverse strand, counting down.
CTCCGCCGCGTGGATTGCACCGACAGCGAGGCAGTGACCGCGTTCATGAAGGAGACGGCTGACAAGTTCGGTGGCATACACGTGGTGGTGTCGCTCGTCGGAGGATGGGCCGGTGGCCGCGACATCGAGGTCACCGACGACGTTCGCTTCGACCGCATGGTCGACCTCAACCTGCGGTCGGCGTTCTATACGACTCGGGCCGCGGTCCCCCACCTGCGTCGAGCCGGGTGGGGGCGCATCATCCTGGTGGGCAGCCGAGCCGCGTTCGACACGCCAGCAGGACAGGGTGCCTTCAACATCGCCAAGGCGGGAGTCATCGCCCTCGCCAAGACCCTGGCAGAGGAACTGAGCGACTCGGCCATCACGGCCAACGCGATCCTGCCCGCGATCATCGACACCCCGGCCACCCGGGCGTCACTGCCGTACGCCGACTACATGGATTGGCCGAAACCGGAGGAGATCGCCACGGTGGTCGAGTTCCTGGCATCCGATGCCTCGGCCGTCATCAGCGGCGGCGCCATCCCGGCGTTCGGCAACGCCTGACCCTCAGGCGGTCTCCACCTCATCGGCGATGCCGAGGTCGTCGATACCCATCTCGCGCAGGCGGAACTTCTGGATCTTGCCGGTGACTGTCATCGGGAATTCGTCGATGAACCGGATGTAGGCCGGCACCTTGTAGTGGGCGATGCGGCCCTTGCAGAACTCCCGCACGTCGTCCTCGGTGAGGTCGACACCCGGCGCAGGCTTGATCCAGGCCATGAGCTGTTCGCCAAACCGCTGGTCCGGTACACCGATGACCTGGGCGTCCACGACGCCGGGATGGGTGAACAGGAACTCCTCGATCTCGCGCGGATAGATGTTCTCGCCGCCGCGAATGATCATGTCCTTGATCCGCCCGACGATGTTGACGTACCCGAACCGATCCATCGTCGCCAGGTCGCCAGTGCGCAACCATCCGTCGGGGTCGATGGTCTCGAGCGTCCTCTCGGTGTCGTTCCAGTAGCCCATCATCACCAGGTAGCCACGCGTGCACAGCTCGCCCGACTCTCCGTACTCCAGGGTTTCCCGGGTCTCGGGATCCACGATCTTCACCTCGGCATGCGGGTGCACAGCGCCCACCGTGGACACCCGCCGTTCGATGTCGTCGTCGGCCAGTGTCTGTGTGGACACCGGCGAGGTCTCAGTCATGCCGTAGCAAATGGTGACCTCGTCCATGTGGAGGTCCGAGATCACCCGTTTCATCAGCTCGACCGGGCAGGGGGCGCCGGCCATGATCCCGGTGCGCAACGAGGACACGTCGTAGGCATCGAATCCGTCCACGGCCAACGCCGCGATGAACATGGTGGGAACGCCGTAGAGGCTGGTGCACCGCTCGGCGTCCACCGCGGCCAGGACTTGCTCGGCGTCGAATCCGGGGCCGGGGACCACCATCGTCGCCCCGTGGGTGGTGCAGGCGAGGTTGCCAAGCACCATCCCGAAGCAGTGATAGAACGGAACCGGAATACACACCCGGTCCTTTGAGGTGTAGCCGCACAGTTCGCCGGTGAAGAACCCGTTGTTGAGGATGTTGCGATGGCTGAGCGTCGCCCCCTTCGGGAACCCGGTGGTGCCGCTGGTGTACTGGATGTTGATCGCCTGCTCGGGCGAGAGCTGAGCACGACGAGAAACGAGCTCATCGGGGGACACCGTGTCGGCGAGCAGATCGGCCCAGTCCTCGGTGCCGAGATACACCACGCGCTTGAGCTCCGGGAGGTCCGGTCGGATCTCCTCGACCATGCCGCGGTAGTCGGACGTCAGATATCGCTCCGCGGACACGAGCATCCGGCAACCCGACTGGCGAAGTGCGTAGGACACCTCGGACGTCCGGTACGCCGGGTTGATGTTGACGAGGATCGCCCCGATCTTCGCCGTTGCGAACTGGAGGAGGACCCACTCGGCGCAGTTGGGGCTCCAGATACCGACCCGATCACCCAGTTCGATGCCTGCCGCCATGAGCGCCCGACCCAACAGGTCGACCTCGGCATTGAACTCGGCATAGGTGAGCCGGATGTCCTGGTGGCGCACCACGAGGGCGTCCTTGTCCGGGTGCAGGGCGACGGTCGCATCCAGGTTGGCGCCGATGGTTTCGTCGAGGAGGGGCCGGTCGGTGGGGCCGGCGCTGTATGCCAGAGCCATGTCGTCCTTTCCAGGAAGTCAGGTACGAGCATGCCTGAGCGGTGGCCCGGCTCACAGGGTCCGAAGGTGCTAGTCCCTAGTCCCTAGTCCCTAGTCGAAGGTCGATGGTCGATGGTCGATGGTCGATGGTGCGCAGATGGCCGGGCTGTGGCGTGGGACTAAACTCCCCGCTCCACCTTCGGGGGTGGTGTAATTGGCAACACAGCAGGTTCTGGTCCTGTCGTTGGGGGTTCGAGTCCTCCCCCCCGAGCTGGCGGTCTACAATCGCCGCGTTCCTGGCCCCGTCGTCTAGTGGCCTAGGACGCCGCCCTCTCAAGGCGGTAACGCCGGTTCAAATCCGGTCGGGGCTACGAGATGGACCCGCCCTCCGGGCGGGTCCATCCGCGTCTCCGTTCTGTCCCCCCGTCGAGGGGGGAAGGTCCCTGCACCAGAGGCGAGGCCGAAGGTGGAGGTAGGGGGGAAAACACCGGTCACCCACCGTGCCAACCGTCAAGAACCGCTGCATCCCCCCTTTTGCGCAGACGGTCAGAGGGCGATCCGAACCCGTATCCCAGTTGGGATAACAACTGCATCCCCCCTCCCCCTCGCCTCCGGCTCGGGTACTCCCCCCACGTCTGGGGGGAGAGAGCGAGGATGCGACTCGCGACCTCTGGGCAAGGGACTAGGGACTAGGGACTAGCGACTGACAACTGATGACTGATGACTGATGACTGACAACTGACAACTTCTTACGCGCGCCATCGCGCGTAAGTCGATTTTGTTATTTACCCCAGGGATTCCCAGAAGCGTTGGATCTCGACGAGATAGCCGTCGGGGTCGCGAGTGAAGAGGTGGGTGATCTGGAATTCCGGGTACTCGGTGGGGGGTTTCTCGATGGTGACGCCTGCTTCGTTGAGACGCCCGGCCCATCCCTCGATGTCGTCGGCGACCAGGGTGATGATGACCCGATCGTCGGGCTCGAAGGGCTCGGTGGCCAGACAGACACCGACGAATGCTTCACCGGAGACCTGGTAGATGCGGCAGGGGCCCTGGTCACGCACCATCTGGAGGCCGAGTACGTCCCCGTAGAAAGCGGAAGAGCGATCGAGGTCGGCGACGCGGATGAACGTGACGAGCTGGTCGAAACCGCTCACAGCCGGTCCGCGGCCATCTGGAGGCG
>JABDMN010000167.1 GCA_013001485.1 Acidimicrobiia bacterium | reverse complement strand
TCCTGCAGGACGTTGCGGCGGATGACAGCCGGCGTGATCGTGTTGGTGTACCCGAGACCGATCATCGAGGTGAAGACCTCGTTGCGGTCTGCGATGTGCCGAAGCGCGGCGAGCGCCTCTGACTCAGAGAGGGCGGCCGGGATGTCGAGAGCATCGTCGGAGCGGATGATCGAAGGCACGGCCTTGTCGATCAGCTCGTCGAGCGAGCCGGACCCGACGACCTCGAGCATCGCAGCGATGTCCTCGGGTCGGGGTCCGATGTGGCGGGGAGCGAAGTCATCGGCCATGTCTCAGGTCTCCTCGTGGCAGGCGTTCATCCTGCCCCGCTCTGTCACGTGACCTGAGAGATTCGCCCGCACGGCGGACTTTCCCCTTCGGTGAGGCCAAGAGGCCTGCTCTCCAGAGGCGTCCCTGCCTTCCGGTCCCTGGTGCCTGAGAGGTTCCCGGGGCGGTTGCTCCTTCGGCGTCCCACCGCATGCGGCGGGCTCTCTCCCGAAAGGCTCGATGACGCCCTCCGAGCGTACCAAATGAGAAGTCCCTAGTCCTTAGTCCCTGGTCCCTAGACAGAGGTCGATGGACGCTCAGGGCCAGTCCGATCTAGGGACTAGGGACTAGGGACTCTCTCTGAGAACTCTCTGAGAATGCGGCCGAAACGGCACACGGCTGGTCTTCAGCACCGATAATGCCCCCATGAAGATCCTTGTCGTTGATGACGACCCTGGTGTGCGTAGATCACTCGAGCGAGCCCTCATCTTCGAGGGCTACGACGTCGAGACTGCCGAGAATGGCGAAGAGGCCCTCGACAAAGTGAAGGACGAGCCAGACGGCCTCGTTCTCGACGTGATGATGCCCGAGGTCGATGGGCTCGAGGTGTGCCGTCGCTTGCGCGCGATGGGCAACGACATTCCGATCCTGGTGCTGACTGCCCGCCACGGCGTGACCGACCGCGTCGAGGGACTCGACGCCGGCGCAGACGACTACGTGGTGAAGCCCTTCGCTCTCGAGGAGCTGCTGGCCCGGCTGCGCGCCCTGCTGCGCCGCACCATTCCTGTCGATGAGGCGAAGAGGTACGCGGTCGGCAACTTGTCCCTCGACACCGGGAGCCGGATCGTGGCCCGCGGCGAGCGGGAGATTGAGCTGACCCGAACTGAGTTCGAGCTTCTCGAGTTGCTGATGCGCAACCCCGGCCAGGTGATGACCCGCGACGTCATCTACGACCGCGTGTGGGGCTACGACTGGGAGACCAGCTCCAACTCTCTCGACGTGTACATCGGATACCTGCGACGCAAGACCGAAGCCGAGGGAGAGACCCGGATCATCCACACGGTTCGGGGCGTCGGGTACGTCGCCCGCGAGTCATGAGCCTCCGCACCCGCATCGCCGTCCTGGTGGCGGCAGCGGTCGCCGTCGTCACCCTCGTCACCGCCGGAGCAGTCTCGGTGATCAGCGGACGCGAGCTGCGCGGACAGGTCGATGAGTTCCTCGAAGCCCGAGCGGAGCTCATCGCCCCTGCTGCTCAACTCGTCGACCGCGCGGTCCAGGGCAGACGTGGGGGCATCGATCCTGTCAACGGGATCCTCTTCGCCGCCGACACCATCGTGCAGGTCGTGAACCAGGACGGAACGGTGATCGGCATCGTCGACGCCGATGTCGTGCTCGAGGTGACCGACGACGACTACAACGTCGCAGACGGCGGGCGCCGGATCATGCGAACTGTCGATGTGGAAGGCACGGAGTACCGGATGATCACCGAGCCTGCCGGCCGTGGCCTTGCCGTGCAGGTGGCACGGGATCTCTCCGAGACCGAAGAGGTACTCGCCGACCTTCGGCGCCGCCTGATCCTCGTTGGCGCGTTTGGCGTTGCCGCTGCCGCCGCCGTCGGATGGCTGATCGCTCGCAGTGCGGTCGATCCGGTGACGAAGCTCACGGCCACCGCACGCCGCGTGGCCGAGACGCAGGATCTCGAGGCCAAGATCGACGTCGACCGCACCGACGAGATCGGCAGCCTCGCCGCCAGCTTCAACGAGATGCTCGATGCCCTCGCCGAGTCGCGAGCCCAGCAACACCGTCTCGTCATGGATGCGTCCCACGAGCTGCGAACGCCTCTGACCAGCCTCCGAACCAACATCGAGTTGCTCGACAGGGTGCCCAACATGGGTGAGGAAGACAGGACACGCTTGCTTGAGGACGTGGAGCTCGAGCTCGGTGAGCTCACGACGCTGGTGGAGGAGCTCGTCGACACGGCGACCGCCGCCAGGTCAGCCGAGCCGGCGATCGAGGTCCAACTCGATGACATCGCCCGACGTGTTGCGGAGCGAGCCACTCGCCGCCACGGCGTAGCCATCGACCTCGAGGCTGCGTCGTCGTCTGTCGTGGCCCCGCCCATGCTGCTCGAGCGCGCCGCCTGGAACCTCGTCGACAACGCAGCCAAGTGGAACGAGAACGGAGCGCCGATCGAGGTCAGGGTGGCGAGCGGCCGGTTCAGCGTGCGTGACCACGGGCCAGGATTCGATGAGGCTGACATCCCGCACGTCTTCGATCGTTTCTACCGGGCAACTGCGGCCCGTTCTCGTCCGGGGTCCGGCCTCGGCCTTGCCATCGTGAAATACGTCGTCGACTCGCTCGATGGCGAGGTGTTTGCCCGCAACGCAGACGGCGGCGGAGCTGAGGTCGGCTTCGAGATTCCGCCGTTCTCATCCGATTCTTAGGTTCGGTTCAGAAACGTCTTACACCTCCGTCCGACACTGACACCTGAGACTCCGGTTCCCCCAAGGGCCATCAGGAAAGGACCAGAAATGCGCAAGGTGTTGACCTCTCTGCTCGCGGCAGGGATTCTCGTGGCAGGCGGCTTCGTCGCCGCATCGATCGCTTCGCCGGGATCGGCCGTCGCTCAGGAGAACGATGATGCGGTGTCCGCGCCCATCTTCGAGACCGTGGAAGACGTCATCCAGGGCCTCGTCGATGACGGCACGTTGAGCCAGGACCAGGGCGACACCGTCGTTGGTGCGCTCGAACAGCATCGCACCGAGATCCGCGAGCAGCACCAGCTGCGTCACGAGGAGAAGCGGGCCGAGCGCGAGGCTCAGCTCGCCGAGATTGCCGCCATCATCGGCATCGACTCCGAGGATCTGACCACCCAGCTTCGTGAAGGCGCGACTCTGGCGGAGATCGCCGGCGACCAGGTCGACGAACTGCGCACCTACCTGATCGATGAAGCCAAAACCCGTATCGACGAGAAGGTCGCCGAAGGCCGGATCGACGCTGCACGGGCCGAGGAGCTGAAGGCTGAGGTCGAAGAGCGCGTGGACGCCCATCTCAACGGCGAACGTGGCTTTGGAGACCGAGGCGGTCGTGGCCACCATCGCGGACACCGCGGAGGTCCCGGCGGACTCGGCGGCGAAGCCCCAGCAGACGGCGCAACCGACACGAGCGCGTAACCAGTAATCCCTAGTCCCTAGTCCCTAGCCAGACATCGAGGCAGCTAGGGACTAGGGACTAGGGACTTTCTTCTTCTCAGGAACCTTTCATCCTGGATTCAGGTCCCTCTGAGGTTCACCCTCCATAGTGAACATCACAGTCACCGAAACGGAGGATCCCTTTCCCTCCCAGCGGAGACCACGACAACGCTGTAGTTACGCCACATACCCTCCTCCCTCCAGCCACACTGCAGCCACATAGAGAAAACGGGGCACCCACTGGGTGCCCCGTTTTCTCGTTTACGGCTACCGGTCCCTCTTCCGCCCCCCTCTCCCGCATAGGGGAGAGGGGGGTTGGGGGGCGAGGGCGACTCGCCAGTGTGAGCAGGTACTTCACCGGTCCTCGCCCGAGCCGGGCTCGGGCTGCGGCCCCCTTCCCCTCGCACCGCTCGGGACTTCCCCCGCAAGCGGGGGAAGGGGTCTGCCAACATCTACTCATGGATCCCTTCACCACTGTCATTCACGGCGATTCCGGCGTTTCTGATGGCGCCGACATCGCTCCGCCGATTCACCCGTCCACGACATTCGACCGCTCGGACCAAGCCGGGATGGTCTACCGGCGGCCTCATCAGTCGACTCAGCATCGGCTCGAGGCCATCCTCGGAGATCTCGAGGGAGGGCATGCGCTTGTCTACCCGTCTGGACTGTCTGCCATCGCGTCTTTGATTCGCCATGTGAACCCGAAACGGATCGCCATCGACGACGCCTATCACGGGACACTTGGCTTCATCGACCAGGAAGCCGCCCGCGGTGCTTGGCAGGTCGTGAAGCCCGAAGAACTCGAGGCCGGCGATCTTCTCTGGCTGGAGACCCCTTCGAACCCGAAGCTCCTCATCACCGACATCGCCGCCGCGGTCGAAGCTGCACCTGCGGGGGTTGTTGTTGCCGCTGACGGAACCTTCGCTACTCCGATCTTGCAGAAGCCGTTGTCACTGGGCGTCGACTACGTGGTCCACTCAACGACCAAGGCCATCGCCGGCCATTCCGATGCGTTGGGAGGCGTGATCGTCTCGGCCGACCCCGCAGCATGCGAGGAGTTGGTCCAACGACGCACGCTCGACGGCGCGGTGGGCGGCTCGCTCGACCTGTGGCTGACCCTGCGCGGAGTCCGCACTCTTCCGCTTCGCATCGACCGGGCGTCGACGACGGCCTACG
>JABDMN010000163.1 GCA_013001485.1 Acidimicrobiia bacterium | reverse complement strand
TACCCAACGCATACGGGCAGGTTAGGGGAGGGGGACTCGTCTAAATCGCAGCCGGCGGTAACGTCTCGCCCTGTGAAACGCCTCGGCCCAATCTCTCTCGTACTCGGCCTCGCTCTCGTCGTTTCGGCTTGTGGCGGGGGATCCACGGCATCGACGACCACGACCGTCGCCGAGTCGTTGCCGGGGTCGACGACGACCATGGCGCCATCGGCCTCGGACGCGACGACGAGCACCACCGCAGCCGGCACCACTTCGGCCGGGGAGACGGCGACAACGACCACGGTCGCTGCGGCGCTCGTGTCGGACTTCGACGGTGACCCGGCTCCCGATTTCACTCTCGCACTTGCCGACGGCGGTTCGTATACGTTGAGCCAGGGAGCTCTTCCGCTCTACCTGGTCTTCTGGGCAGAGTGGTGAGGCACCTGTCGGCGGGAGTTGCCCGTCGTCGATGAGGTCGCCGGCCGATACCAGGGCGAGGTCGACTTCCTAGCTGTGGCCGGGCGATCTGACCTCGGTCGCACGACTGAGCAAGCAGACAAGCTTCTCGACATCGTCCCATGGGGTCTCGACGACTCGATCTGGGAGCTGTTCGGCGACCCGTACCAGCCGTACACCGTGCTCATCACGGCCGACGGAAAGATCTTCGAGGCCTGGTTTGGGGCGCTCGACGAAGCCGAGCTGTCGACCCGTATCGACGCACTGATCGCCGTTCACTCCTGACCCATCGGCGGTCCCGGCAACGCCTAGCCTGAACGGGAACCATCACGAGGTCGGGGACGTCTCATGGGTGTGGGAAGCAAGTTGACTCGCGCTGTTATTGCAATGGTTCTCGCCTGCTTTCTGGGCGTCGCCATGGCAGCCCCTCTCGGGGCCCAGGAAGATTCCGACGCGGCGCCCTCAGGTATCGAGGTCTCAGTCAACCTCGGCCTCAACGGGTGGATCGACACCCGCGGTGAAAACGTCGGAGTCGTCGACATCACCTCCGACGAACTGTTCTTGGGGTCGCTCGAGGTCAAGGTCTCCAGCCGCACGACCACGGCTGAGATCGAGGTACCTGCCGGCTCGACGAAGCGTTACACGCTCGACCTCCCGTCGTTCGCGTCCTCGCGCCAGGCCGTCGTTGTCATCACCCGGGGGTCCGGAGAAGACGCCGAGGAGGTCTACTCGGAGCAGGTCAGGGTCAAGGTGGCCAACGACCAGCTCGTGGTTGCCGTGTGGGACCTCGATGAGGCGGTGGCCCCGCTGCGCAGCGCCAAGACGGTCCCCACGTCGCGCGACGTCGTCGCAGAGAGCGTCGACGCGATCCAGGCGACGCGGTCGGGCAACGTGGCCCAGTACCTGGTCGTCGGTCCCTCGACGGTCTCCGGCCTCGAGCCCGACGAAGTCGAAGACCTGACCCGCTGGGTCGAGCGTGGAGGCAGGATCATCGGCCCTAGCTCCGAGGTGTCGGCGATCGCTGAAGTCGGTGGCGCCGAAATCATCCCCAACACCTCGGTCGGCATCGTCCGTGTCGGCGACGGTGAGGTGGGTGTCGCCCTGGAGGCAGACAGCTACACGTCCACCGAGTGGGGAGCCATCCTCCGCGACGTCGCATCGCCCCTGCTCGTCCGCAGGTTCGATGGCACGGCCTCGAACATCCCAAACGACCTGATGACCGCGGCAACCAGCGGCAAGGAAGCGTCAGTTCCGGCCTTGCCGTGGCTGCTTCTCGGCATTGCAGCGTTTGTCGTTCTCATCGGGCCCGTGAACTTCCTCGCGCTGAGAGCACTGAAGAAGCCCGAACTGGCGTGGGTCACCGTCCCTGTCCTGTCGATTGGCTTCGTGGGGTTGTTCTGGCTGATCGGAACGGGTCAGATTCCCGACTTCACTCTTGCCCAATCGACGGTCCTCGTCGATGAGTACAACTCGACGACCGGCACCGGTGGTGTGCTGTTGCAGGTCGAGCAGGGAGGTGACCGCACCATCGTGTTCCCCGAGGGCTGGGCCGGTTCTCGGCTGTCTGTCGCCGGGATCAATCCTGGAGCGACGGACACCACACAGGGAGACAGGGACGCCATCACGTTCGAGCTTGCCGACCTCGGTCTCGCCGCGGCCCAGGTCACCTGGGATGCCGACGAAGTGCCCGTGACTGTGACCACCGAGCCCGGCGGGAAGGGGTTGCTCGTCACATCGCAGAACGACACCGAGTGGACCTTCTGGGCCTGGGGAGTCGTGTTCAATGGCCGGGCGATCTCTGGCGAGGGCATCCTCGAGGCCGGTTCCACCGGGACGATCGACGCTTCCATCGGCCGCGGGGTCAACTCTCAGTATGAGGGCATCATCGCGTCGGGGGTCTCCTTGCGATCGATCACCGACACCGTTGCTGCTGACTACGACACGATCCAGAGTCTCTCCCGCGTCGCCGAGTCGGACATCGCCGACCAGCTGCGAGGTGCCACCTTGTGGTTCTACGGATACACCTCGGACCCCGAGTTCACCTACACCGTGGACGACACCGAAGGCTTGGGAAGTGGCATCGCCCTTGTCGCCAAGCGGGTGACGATGGACCAGGACGCCCGGCTCGCCATCGGCCGGGCCGAGCCTGAGATTCTCACCATCACCGGAGCTTCCTCGCTCGAAGGATATGGCCCAGACATCTACGCCTACGGCGCCGAAGACGTGTACTTCAAGTACGTGGTGCCCGAGGGCCTGGCCCGTGACGTGCGGGTGAGCCCGGGCTTCACGTCATTCGAGGTCATGGAGGTCTTCGACTGGGATGCCGGAGTCTTCGTGGCAGCCAAGTGGGACACCGGGTTCTCCCTCGACGGCGTCGTGTCGCCGGGCGGCGAGGTCGTCGTGCGGGGCTCGAAGCCACCCGAGGATCGCGATGGGTACTACGACGACAACATCAATCTCGGCCGTTTCTCGTTGAGATGGGACGAAACATGATCGTCGAGTTCGATGCAGTCGAGAAGCGCTACGGCAAGGTTCACGCCCTCAAGGACGCCCACCTCCAGGTGCCGCAAGGCTCGATCCTCGGGCTGATCGGTCCCAACGGTGCCGGCAAGACGACTTCGATGCTGCTGATGACCTCTCTCCTGTCCCGTGATGGGGGCCGGGTTCGGGTCGGCGGACTCGACCCGGAGCGAAACCCTCGGGCCGTCCGTCGCCACGTCGGCTACATGCCCGACTTCTTTGGTGTGTACGAAGGTCTGACGGCGTGGGAGTACCTCGAGTTCTTCGCCGCCACCCAGAATGTGCGCAAAGCTGCGCGACCTGCCGTGGTGGCTGACCTGCTGGCTCTTGTCGACCTCGGGCACAAGGCCGATGCTGACGTCAACACTCTCTCGCGAGGCATGAAGCAGCGATTGAGCCTTGCGCGGGCCCTCGTGCATGATCCGGAGCTGCTCGTCCTCGACGAGCCTGCATCAGGCCTCGACCCCCGTGCCCGCGTCGAGCTGCGGGAACTCATCGGAGAGCTTCACCGCATGGGGCGCACCATCGTTATCTCGTCCCACATTCTTTCCGAGCTCGAGGGCATCTGCTCGCACCTCGCCATCGTCGACCACGGCCAAATCCTGGCTCAGGACACGATCACAGCCATGCGACAGAAGATGATGGGTCATCGCCGCATCGTCGCCCGGGTGGCAGTCGGTCATGTCGAAGACGCCGAGGACCTGTTGCGTGACTCGTCTGGCGTCGAAGACGTGTCAGTGGAGCGGGACGTCCTTCACGTCGCGTTCAATGGCGACGATGCGGTTTCGGCCCGCCTCCTCGGCTCGGTCGTGGATGCCGGGATCCCGGTGGCCGAATGGAGGGTGGAAGCGGCTGGTCTCGAGGAGCTGTTTCTCCAGGTCACCGACGGGTTTGCTGAAGGAGCCGCATCATGAACCCGGTTGCCATCAGGGAGCTGGAAGAGAGGTTTCGCACAGTGCGGTCGCCGCTCCTGCTTTCGGTGTGGGTCCTCGTGGCCGGAGCGCTCACGTTCCTCGCCTACTTGCTCGCTCGCAGCGCAGCCGACGCTGCTCTTTCCGACGTCGGGTTTGCCGGCATCGGCTCGGTGCTCGCTTCGAACTCGATGGGCGTCTTCATCTTTGAGATGATCATGGTGCTCCTGATGACCGGTGTGGTGTTCGTGGTGCCGGGCCAGGCGGCTGTGACCATCGTTGGCGAGCGCGACCGCCAGACACTCCAGCTTCTCCAGGTCAGCCAACTGTCGGCAACCAGTGTCGTGGTCGGCAAGCTGATCTCCTCGCTTTCGTACATCCTGCTCCTGGTGGTCGCCACGACACCGCTGCTGGTGATCCCGGTATTGCTGGGAGGCGTGACGATCGGCCAGGTCGCCGGTGCACTCGGCATGCTGATCGCGGCGTCTGTGATGATCGGCGCCGTGTCGATGTGGGTTTCTGCCCGCGCCAAGTCGGTGCAGGGTGCGGTGCTTGGGTCCTACCTGTGGGCCGCCATGCTGGTATTCGGCACGCTCGCTCTGCTCGCCGGCGAGTTCCTGCTGTTTGCTCCGGATGACACTGGTCGGGCCCGGTTCGACGGAGGGCGAGCCCGCGACGATGGCCGTGAGCTCTACATGGCCTGGATCAACCCCTACCTGGGGATGATCGATGCCTCATCGGACACCCTCACCATTCGCGAAGAGCTGCTGTTTTCGCCATACGTTCCGTTCGAGGGAGTGCTTCTGAAGCGCCAGGGCTATGCCTATGGCACTGCGTTCGACCTCGCCGGGAGTTTCGCCATCGACTCGGACAACACGTTCACGTCGAACGACTTCGGCTCCACGCTGTTCAACCAGCAACAGACATTCCGCACCAGGACCGTCGACCCGAAGCGGTCGAGCCTGTGGTGGCGGACACTGGCCTTCGAGGCGATCGTGACGGTGGTGGCTCTGTTCGCCGCGTCCCGTCTGATCAAGGTGCCCCGCCGCCGGGTGCGGATCCGTCGCTCGAGGGAGGTGACCACTGATGCCTGAACCCATCACCCGCATCATCAAGTCCGCGCGCCGTCGTCTGCAGAGGATGTATCTGTGGCGCCGCGTCATCGCTGTCATCGGGATCGTCGCCGCCGCGGGTGCGCTGCTGCTCGGCATCGCACGCCAGGTCGTCATGCCGTGGGCCGAACCGGCCGTTGTGGTCGCCGTAATCGCCTCAGTACTCGGCGTCATGGCGTGGACGTTGCTGCGACCACCGACACGGCGTCGGGTGGCCCTCGAGGTCGATCAGCGGCTGAGCGGCCGGGACCAGATTTCTACGGCGGTCGAGCTGGCGGAGAAGGAACCTCGCTCGGAGATCGAGAATCGGCAGATCTCACGAGCCGCCTCGTGGGCAGAAGCCCGATCGTTCGACGGGTTCGGCAAGCTCCTGCCTGGCTGGCGGGTCATCGCCCTCACCGCGCTCGCCATAGGTGCGGCTCTTGCCCTGGCCATCCCAGCGTCACCGGCAGATGCTGCTCGCGCCGAGCGCCAGCAGATCGAAGAGATCCTCGACGCTCAGGCCGTGATTCTCGAGGAGGCGGCCGAGGAGGCTGCCACCGAGGAGATCGCCGAGCGCCTACGCGAGGCCGCCGAGGAGCTGCGCGAGGCGGCCAGCCTCGCCGATGCAGAACGGCTACTTGGTGACACCCGTCAGGAGCTCCAGGAGTTGGAGGACCCGGCAGCGCTTCCGCTGAAGACTGCGCTCGCAGGGATGGAGCGCAAGCTCCAGAAGGACCCGCTCGGCGATGGGGAGACGGCGCAACAGCAGCTGCAATCGCTGCGCGACGAGGCAGGCGAACTCACCGATGCCGAACGGCAACAAGCGGCGCAGCAGTTGTCCGACCTAGCGGATGGCCTCGAAGGCGCCGCCGGAGACCTGAGCGACGCACTGCAGGATGCCGCCGACCAACTTGAAGCCGGTGGTGACGCCACCGCTGCGCTCGACGGCGCTCTCGGAGAGTTGTCAGATGCGCTCCAGCGCGTGGCAGCCTCTGGTGACCTCGCTGATGCACAGACAACGGTGCGTCAGGCCCAGGGAGATCTCGCCGATGCTGCAGACTCGATCGGCGACGGCCAGGGCCAGGGCCAGGGTCAAGGTCAGGGTCAGGGTCAGGGTGACGGTGACGGCCAGGGCCAAGGACAGGGACAGGGTGACGGCCAGGGCCAAGGTCAGGGTCAAGGCGGCAATGTCACCGGTGGCAACGTCTCGGGCGGGGGCGGCAACAACCAGGGTGGCGTGACCGGCGGCGTCGGTCAGGGCGACGTACCGGACCCGACAGGGCCTGGCGATGAGGATCCGGCAGTCGATCCGGCTCGTTCCACAGTGTTCGAT
>JABDMN010000151.1 GCA_013001485.1 Acidimicrobiia bacterium | reverse complement strand
ATCGTGCCCTGTGCCTTGAATGTGTCGTCACCTGATGCCATTGGTTACCTGCGGGGCTGCGCCTCGTTGACGCGGAGGTCACGGCCCTCATGGTCCTTGCCGTCCAGTTCCTGGATGGCCTTGCGGGCTTCCTCGTCGTTGGACATTTCGACGAACCCGAATCCGCGTGAGCGCCCGGTGTCGCGATCATTGATGATGGAGGCCGAATCGACCTGTCCGTATTGTGCGAACAGCTCCTCGAGGTCCTGGTTGGTCGCCCGGAAGGAGAGGTTTCCTACATAGATGTTCATTGCGGCGTGATGCCCTTTCTCTTCGCCCCGCTGATCACAGACTGCGCCGACTCCATGGGGACGTATCAGGGGGACGGACGAGCCACCAACGATGTGGTGGAGACCCAATCATACCCGGGTCATCTCACCGGCCAGGCAGTCAGCCCTCGAAGAGCGCCGGAACCAATGCCCGGAGCTCGGCTTCGAGGGCCGGCGCCAATCCACTGGCGTAGGTGGCGGTGAGGTGGTGGGTGTCTCGCCACACCAGCACGTCGTCCACCACGGCCGGGCACACGTCGCTGTGGCAGATGTGATCAGTGAGGTCGACAACCTCCACGTCGAGCGTCTCCGCTGCGTCGCCTTGGGGCGTGTTCGCGGCCATGGCATCGGCACGAGAGAAGCTGCACACCGCCAGGTCGTCCAGGTGTTCAATGGCGCATTCGCTGACGTCGACTTCCGGATACGGCGTGTCACGCAACACGACGAGGTCGAGGCCGCCATCGAGAAGTCTCGCCCAGCTGCGGGTGTACGCGGCGGTGAGTTCAGCGGTCGCAGCAGCGTCATCCATCACACCGGCATCCCCAACGACCGGCACCCAGAAGATGCCCGTGGTCACCACCAGATCGGGAGGGGATTCGATCAATCGCTCGATGACCTCGGCATTCCACTCGAGACAGTTGTCGTAGGGGATGAGCTGGGCTCCGACCGCGACCAGCGTGTCGGCGAGTTGGCAGCCGGACTTGGTGATCGTCTCGAGGGTCCAGCCATTGGCGGTGGCGAGCGAACGAAACGGCGGCACCCACTGCGCGGCGTGGGAGTCGCCCACGAGGACAACCCTGATCGGTGCTGAGTCGGCACCGTAGGAGCAGCTGATCACCTCAGGGCTGATCTGGTCCTGGTGGCAACCCTCTTCGTAGACAACCGGAAGGTCGGCTCTGAGATCGGCGGCGGAGGGCACGACCGCATCGGCGGCGACCTGGGGAGTGCGGCCTATGAGCAGAGTGTCCACCGGGGTCTGCGACGCGGCTGTGTCGCTGTCGTCGATGCTGGCCACGACGGCGGCCCCGATGGCGACGCCAACCAGCGTCAGGGCGAGGCCGACCATCAACCCTCGTCGCGGTGGGGACACGAGAGCTTCGGAGTGGCGCCAGCGATGTTCGACGTAGCGATAGGCGAGCCAGGCCGGCAGCACCGACACTGCAACCACAGCGAAACCTGTGGTCGGCGACAGCGGCCCCCAGGTGGCGTCGGCAGCGACGACCAGGGGCCAGTGCCACAGATACAACGAATAGGACATGGCGCCGACCTGCTTCATGGGCTCGAGTCCCAGCACCCTCGAGATCGGGTTGGCCGGCAGGGCGGTCCCCGCAGCTACCACTGCCACGGCGCCGAGGACGGGCACCAGCGCCGCCGACCCGGGAAACAACGTCAGGGCGTCATAGGTGACACTTGCCCAGATGATGCCGATCATGCCGACGGCTGCGAGCCCGACGGTTGCTCGGGCGGGGAGGCGACGGACCTGTGGAGTGAGGATGGCGAGCCCGCCGCCCAATGCCAGCTCCCACACTCGGGTCGTCGACACGAAGAATGCCCGTCCCGGCTCTGAAGCCGTCAGGCTGATCGACCACCACAGCGAAGGGGCGCCGACGGCGACCAACCCGACGATCAGGCCTGAGCGCAGGGGCCGTGCGAAGCGTCGGGCGGCGATGGCCAGAACCAGCAACAGGATTGGCCAGACGAGGTAGAACTGCTCCTCGACCGCCAGCGACCAGAAGTGCTGCACCGGGCTGGCGGCCTCATCGGCCGTCAGGTAGTCGACTGCCCGCCCGGCGAAGCGCCAGTTCACGGCGTACAGGGCGCTCCACTGGATATCCCGCCCGACGCTTAGCCATCGGGTGACGGGGAGAAACGCAACCGTGAGCGCAGCGACCGCTGCGAGCGTGAATCCGGCTGCGGGGAGAAGACGCCGGACCCGTCGGGCGTAGAAGCGGGCGAGGTCGATGTGCTGGGTCGCTTCGAGCTCGCGGACAAGCAGCCCCGTGATCAAGAACCCGGAAATCACGAAGAAGACATCCACGCCGACGTACCCACCTGAGAACCACGGGATCCCGGCGTGATACAGCATCACCAGCACCACGGCGACGGCGCGCATCCCTTCGATGTCGGGTCGGAACGCACCCGACCCGGTGGTGTCCGGGGCGCGAGGCGTCTGCTGCTCGGTCTGGGTCATGGAGGCATCCGGTGGCCGGGAGTGCCGTCAGGCTAAGGCCGCGGTGTCGTCGTGAGCGGTATCCCCGCCCAGCCCCACATCAACGTGCCGGTAGCCTCGCCGACCATGAAGGAGTGGAGCGATCTCACCGAGGCCGGGAAGATCCGGCGGCTGCGTCCTCTCGCTGAGACGGCGTTGCGGCAGTACCCGGTCGAGGTCACAGGGATCAGGTCGCTGGGTGGCTTCTCCAACATCATCTTCCGGGTCGACACCCCGGAAGGGCCCCTGGCGCTGCGGGTCGACTACCAGCAGGACCACACCGACGAGACGGTCGAGATCGAGCTTGCCTGGCTATTGGCTCTCGGTGCCGAGACCGATCTCGACGTTGCGGAGGTCGTGCCCACCGCCGACGGGCGAGGCTTCGTATATGCCGGCGCCGACGGGGTGCCGGGGGAGCGGCGCTGCGTCCTGTTCGAGTGGATTCCGGGAAGGACTCTCGCCGACAACCTGACTCCAGAGAGGTATCACCAGCTGGGTCGGGTTTCGGCGGGCCTGCACGTCCACGGTGCCGGGTTTGCGCCTCCGACTGCGCCGATGGCGTTCGACCGCATCTTCTACTGGCCGGCCGAGATCGACCCGGTCGTCTTCGGTGAGCCGCAGCACGCTCACCTGTTCGGCGGAGGGAGACGGAAGGTGATCGATCGTGCGATCGCCATCGTCGAGCCGGCGTTCGACCGCCTCGACACCTCCCGCATCCAGGTGACCCATGGCGACCTTCACCCCTGGAACGTCCACGTTGCCCGGTCGCGGATGATCGCCTTCGACTTCGAGGACGTGTGCCTCGCCCATCCGGTCCAGGACGTCGCAACCACGCTGTTCTACGAACGCGATCAACCCCACTACGCCGACCTTCGTGC
>JABDMN010000123.1 GCA_013001485.1 Acidimicrobiia bacterium | reverse complement strand
CCACGACACCGTCACCCTCGAAGTCGAGCCGGAGCGGCCCTATTCCTTCGAACCTGGCCAGATCACGATGGTCTACAAGCACGGGGTTGGCGAGATCCCGATCTCGATCTCGAGCGATCCCGACCGTCACGACCGCATTTCCCAGACCATTCGCGGCGTGGGAGCGGTGTCGAAGGCGATCATTGCTTCGCACCCCGGTGACGTCCTGGGAATCCGGGGCCCGTATGGCGTCGGCTGGCCGGTCGAACAGGCCGAGGGTGGCGACGTCGTCGTCGTCGGAGGAGGCATAGGGCTCGCCCCGCTGCGTTCGATCATCTACCGCGTCCTCAACCGCCGAGATCGGTTCGGAGCGGTTGTGATCCTGGTCGGTGCCCGTACCCCGAAGGATCTCGTCTTTGCAGATGAGCTCCGCGAGTGGGGAAGCCGGTTCGACATCGATGTGAATGTCACCGTCGACACCGCCGATCGCGAGTGGCACGGCCCCGTGGGAGTCGTCACCAACATGATTCCCCGAGCCCCGTATGACTCATCGACGGTGACCGCCTTCGTGTGTGGACCCGAGATCATGATGCGCTTCACCGCCAAGGCGCTGGCTGACGACGGCGTGCCACTGGAGAAGGTGTACGTGACCATGGAACGCAACATGCAGTGCGCCGTCGGTTTGTGCGGTCACTGCCAGTGGGGCTCCCACTTCGTGTGTCGCGACGGTCCCGTGTTCCGGTACGACGGCGTTGCCGATCTGTTCCGGACCAGGGAGGTGTGACATGAGACCGCTCGAAGAGCGAATGCCAACTCTCGCCGTATACAAGTTCGCGTCGTGCGACGGTTGCCAGCTGTCGCTGCTCGACTGCGAGGACGAGCTCCTCGCCGTCGCCGGAGCCATTCAGATCGCCAACTTCCCGGAGGCGTCGCGCGAGATTCTCCCTGGCCCCTACGACGTCGTGCTGGTGGAGGGATCGATCACCACGCCACACGATGCCGAAAGGATCCACGACATCCGTCGCGCAGCGGGTGTGCTGATCACGATCGGGGCCTGCGCCACAGCCGGAGGCATCCAGGCGCTGCGCAACTGGAAGGACGTCGACGACTTCGTCAACATCGTCTACGCCAACCCGCAGTACATCGAAACGCTGCAGACCTCGACGCCGATTTCTGATCACGTCGAGGTTGATCTCGAGCTCCGGGGTTGTCCCATCGACAAGGGCCAACTTGTCGAAGTCATCGCGGCTTATCTGCAGGGACGCAAGCCCAACATCCCGAGCTACTCGGTGTGTCTCGAGTGCAAGCGCCGGGGTACGCCGTGTGTGATGGTGAAGGGCACGCCGTGTCTCGGACCTGTCACCCATGCTGGATGCGGCGGCCTGTGTCCCGCCTACGACCGCGGCTGTTACGGCTGCTTCGGGCCCATGGAGAGCGCCAACACCGGGGCCCTTGCCGAGCAATGGCAGGCTCTGGGGATTCCGGATCGACGCATCGCCGAGGCCTTCCGCGGCTTCAACGCCTGGTCCGGGGCATTCCGTGAGGAGTCTGACCGCCTCGAGGAGAGGAGCGCGACATGAGCGAGGTCCGCAGGGTCGAAGTCGACTACCTGGCTCGCGTCGAAGGCGAGGGTTCCATGAAGGTGCTGGTGCGCGACGGCACCATCGAGGAGGTCGAGTTCGGCATCTTCGAGCCCCCACGGTTCTTCGAGGCATTCATGGTGGGTCGTCAGTTCACCGAAGCTCCCGACATCACCGCCCGCATCTGCGGGATCTGTCCCATCGCCTATCAGATGAGTTCGGTGCACGCGATGGAAGACGCCTGTGGCGTCACCGTCGACGGCCAGCTTCGTGAGCTGCGAAGGCTGATCTATTGCGGTGAGTGGATCGAGTCTCATGGCCTCCACATCTACCTGCTTCACGCCCCCGACTTCCTGGGATACGAGTCGGCCGTGCACATGGCTGCCGACCACCGCGAGCTCGTCGAGCAGGGTCTTCAGCTGAAGAAGGTCGGCAATGACATCGTCACGCTGGTCGGAGGTCGAGAGATCCACCCGATCAACGTCAAGGTCGGCGGGTTCTACAAGCTGCCGGCGAAGGCTGATTTGGAGGCTCTGGTTCCCAAGCTGGAGTGGGCTCGGGAGGCTGCGCTCAAGACTGTCGAGGTGGTCGCCGGTTTCGACTATCCCGACATCGAGATCGACTACGAGTTCGTGTCGGTGTGCCACCCGGACGAGTACCCGTTCAGTGAAGGCAACCTCGTCTCGAACCGTGGCATCGATGTCCCGGCCAGCGAGTTCAACCACGTGTTCACCGAGGAGCACGTGGAGCGTTCAAACGCCCTGCAATCACGAGTCATCGAACGCGGCGCCTATCACGTCGGGCCCATGGCCCGCTACGCCCTCAACTACGACAAGCTCCCCGACTCGGCCAAGAAGGCAGCAGCCAGCGTCGGTCTGGGCGAGGTGTGTCTCAACCCGTTCAAGTCGATCATCGTGCGCGCCGTCGAGATGGTGTTTGCCTGCGAGGAGGCTCTGCGGATCATCGAAGGCTATGACGACTCCGGCCCGGCGTCTGTGCCTGTCGAGCCGAGAGCCGGTGTGGGCCACGGTGCCACCGAAGCCCCGCGCGGCATGCTGTATCACCGCTACGAAATCGCCGACGACGGGTCGATCGTGACTGCGCAGATCGCACCGCCGACGGCGCAGAACCAGCTGATCATCGAGAACGATCTGCGAGTCGTGTTGCAGGACAACCTCCACCTTGCCGACGACGATCTGTCGTGGCGCCTGGAGCAATCGATTCGCAACTACGACCCGTGCATCTCGTGCGCCACCCACTTTCTCAAACTCGAGATCGACCGTGGTTGACCTCGTCATCGGGGTCGGCAACGAGATCCGGGGTGACGATCGAGCCGGGTTGGCGGTGATCGATTCCCTGGCCGCCGCCGGCGCCTCGGTTCGGCTGGTGCGCAGTGATGGTGACCCGCTCGAGATGATCGACACCTGGCAAGACGCCGATTCGGTGGCGCTGGTCGATGCAGTCACCTCTGGTTCTGTGGTCGGCACCATTCATCGCCTGGATGTGGACGACGGGCCTCTGCCCGCCTTGTTGGCCTCTCGGTCGACACACCTCTTCGGCATCGGTGAGGCCGTCGAGCTGGCGCGCCAACTGGGCAGGCTCCCGGGAGCGCTGGTGATCTATGGCATCGAGGGAGCGGCCTTTGCCCCCGGAACTGAGATGGGTGCATCGGT
Organism: Acidimicrobiia bacterium; assembly: GCA_013001485.1. Classification (GTDB taxonomy): domain Bacteria; phylum Actinomycetota; class Acidimicrobiia; order Spongiisociales; family UBA5794; genus JABDIW01. The sequence goes on along the minus strand of JABDMN010000123.1, from coordinate 2,719 downwards.
CGCGGAGTCCGTCAGCGTCGTGGCGGGTGAGCTGGAAGCTTTGATGGAGGCCGCCGATGCATGAGCAGTCACTGGTCGACGACCTGGTCCGCAAAGCCAAGGACGCAGCCTTCGCCGAGGGCGCGACCGGAGTCGCCGGCGTTCACGTGACGCTTGGCGCCATGTCTCATCTCTCCGCCGAGGTGTTGACGGAGGCCTTTCAACGGGCGACTCATGGCTCTCTGCTCGAGGGTGCCGAGCTGGTGATCGATGTCACTTCGGCAATCGATGATCCCCACGCTCAGAGTGTGATCCTCACCGCCGTCGACGTGGTGGTGTGACGTGTGCGTCGCCGTGCCCGGTTTGGTGGTCTCAGTAGACCGAAGCGGCGTCGTGCCGCTCGCGCAGGTCGACTTCGGTGAAGTGACCCGCGAGATCAACCTGAGCTTCGTGCCGGATGCCGAACCAGGCGACCGGCTGATCACCCATTCTGGCCTGGCAGTGCGAATCGCCGGTCCTGAGGTGTGGGACCCGGCGACAGAACTCAGCGACTGAGGGTGGCCACGAGGTCGCGCACGCGCTGACCAGGTGGGAACCGAAGCCTGTGGGTCGAGCCATCGATGGTCACATCGAGCGTTCCCCCAAGCCGGCCCGACCCGGTGCCTTCGATCTGGACATCGCCGAACTCGTAGCTACCCATCACGCGCTTCGTTCGCCCCCAGACCTCGTCGCGCTCCAGTACGAGCAGGCGGCGTGACGTGACGGCAAGAGCGAAGAACGCTGTGAAGGATTCATCGGAGACGCGCAGCGTCCAGACGATGATCCCCACCATCAGTCCGAGTCCCACCACGATGGTTGTCGTCAACGGGCGATATCCGACGAAACCGGCGACGAAGTAGCCGAGGACGAAACCGACGACAGCGCCGACGGCCATGTGGGCAGCCCATCCGGTGCGAGCGCCGCGAACCGCGAATTCGATCGTCTCGCCGGGTTGGAGCTGCGAGGCGAATTGCCGCCTGACCCTGTCGATGTACGCCACGGCGGCGAGGCTAGGTGTACCCCGGCGCCGGCAAACGGCCTTCCCGACTCAACGACCGAGGACGTCGACGAAGGGTTCGAGGTTCTCGACCTTCGGGAACTGCACCTTGTGCTCCGTCCCCTTGATATTCACCGTGCCGGGGTTGGCGGCCAGAAAACCGCCCTTGCCGACCTCCACGGTGACCTGCGAAAGCGGGGGAGACAACGCCACTCCGACGATTCGACCCCAGAAGTCACGTTCGAACACGAGGAGGCGTGAACCGGTGGTTGCCAGCGTGAAGATGGCAGGGAATCCTCGTTTCGACAGAATCAGTGCTCCGACGAGATAGCCGAGACCGACTCCTACACCGACACCGAGGCCTGTGATGAGCGGGCTTGCGAGGCTGGGCTCGCTGCTTTGAACGAGCACGAAGGTCGGGATGAAGCCGGCAAGGGCCCCGAGCACGGCGAACTTCGTCATGCCTCTCGCCACACCTCGAGCTGCAGCGTCGATCGCCTCTCCCTCGTTCAGGAAGCGCGCCACCGCCGGACGGAGTTTGTCGATGTAGGCCATGTCGCGAAAACCTACAAGGCTTCTTCGTTCCAGGGTGCAAACAATTGCAAGCACATGCTCGCAAATGGTGTACATTGTCCGTATGGAATACCCAACGGCCTACGAGCGAGAGTTGACGCTGGACGACGGCAGGGTCGTCACCGTGCGTCCGATCGTTCCTGAAGATGCCGAACTACTGCAAGCCGAGTTCGATGCAGCCGACCCCGAGACTCTGTATCGCCGGTTCATGACACCCAGCCCCAAGCTGCCCCAAAGCCGCTTCCGGTTCCTTGCCACTGTGGACTACACCTACCGATTCGCCGTTGTTGTCTTCTCCCCCGACGGGGAAGGCGTCGCGATCGCTCGATACGAGGGTCATCCGACCAAGTTCGATGCAGAGGTAGCCGTTGTCGTCAAGCCCGATTGGCGCCAGGTCGGTTTGGCCAGGCGCCTCTTTGCGATGCTCGACGAACGCGCCACAGAGTCAGGCATCACTCATCTCAACGCGGTGTATCTGGCCGAGAACGACGCTGCCGCGGCCTTGATGGCTACGAGTGGCTTCGGCGCTCCCCATATCGAGGGTGGCGTCGTCGAGGTCGGCAAGGACATCGCCGTTCCTGCCGGGTAGGTTCGGCTCCGAGGAGGAGACGAGATGCCCACACTCGATGCGTTCGGCATGGTCGTGGCCGACATGGCCAGGACTCTGGCGTTCTACCGCCTGCTTGGCCTCGATATCCCACAGTCACTCGACTCGGAAGGCCACGTCGAGGTCGAACTCGGCGGGGGGGTCCGGCTCATGTTCGACACGGAGGATCTGGTCGCGTCATTCGACGCGGATTGGGCGCCTCCGTCAGAGCGGGGTCGAATCGGCCTCGCCATCAGCTGTGCAAGTCCCACGGAGGTCAACGGCCTCTACTCCACGGTGATCAATGCTGGGTACGAGTCCCACCTCGAACCGTTCGACGCATTCTGGGGCCAGCGGTATGCGTCGGTCATCGATCCCAACGGGATCGTTGTAGATCTGTACTCGGGCCTTGACGCGGCGTGATGTCCACGAAGTGGACATCACGTTGGAGAACGGCTTTGCCGTTCTCCAGCTAGTCGGAGAATCGGGTCGCGAAGAACCTGGGGCCCCCTCTTCTCCCCCCTCGCCCGCAAGCGGGAGAGGGG
>JABDMN010000101.1 GCA_013001485.1 Acidimicrobiia bacterium | reverse complement strand
TCTTCGAAGACACGACGGGTGCGCTGAGACTCGACCGGGTGATCGTGCCGGGCCTGCCTGGCCCGGTCTCGGTGTTCAACCCGCACGAGGTCAGCAACCTGTGACGGTTGCCCCCAGGGCGTGACGTTCATGCGGGTCGCGCAAGTAGCGTGACCCGCATGAACAACGCCCTCGCCACGCTCGCCGAGAACTTCAACGAGCAGACGCTGCTCGACTACCCGACCACCGCCCTGTTCCGGGGTGACCACCGCTACGACGACCAGATCGAGGATCTCTCCCGCGAGGCCGAGGACAACCGCATCGCCTTTCTCGACTCGGTTGTCGAGAAGGCTCGGGCGATCGACCCGGCCGACCTGGCTGCGGCCGAGCAGATCACGAGCGAAGTGTTGATCTTCGAGGCCGAAACCGAAGCCGGTGAGCTGCGTTCCCGGATGGCCGAGTTCGCCGTCGACCCCGTTTCGGGCTTCCACGTGGTGTTCCTCCAGCTTGTCGGCCAGCTTCCAATCACCGAGCCTGAGCACGCCGAGGCGGTTGTCGAGAAGTTCTCGAAGTTCGGCGGCGCTTTCGACCAGGGGATCGCCCGTCTCCGCCAGGGCCTGGCTACGGAACGGGTACCGGTTGCAGCTCTGTGCGAACGGGTCATTGGTCAGCTCGACGGCTACCTCGCATCACCGATCGAAGCCGACCCCTTCATCCACCTTCCCGCGCCTGGAGCCTGGGATGAGACCCAGACCGCAACGTGGCGCACAGCTCTCCAGGACGTCGTTTCCGCAACGATCCGGCCTGCCTACCTGCGGTTGCGAGATGCCATCCATGACGAAGTGCTCCCCAAGGCTCGACCCGGAGACAAAGCAGGAGTCCGCTGGCTTCCCGATGGCGAAGAGGTCTACGCCAGGGCCATCCACCGTCACACGTCGCTCCAGATGCCTCCCCTCGACATCCACAACATCGGGCTCGCCGAGATCGCCGACCTGGAGCGGGAATACGCCGAACTTGGCCAGGCGGTGCTTGCCACCTCCGACGTACCCGAGATCTACCGGCGGCTCCGTGAGGACACGTCGCTGAGGTTCGAGACCGCGGAACAGGTGAAACAGGCGGGCGCCGATTCGTTGGCCCGAGCCAAGGCGGCGATGGGCGACTGGTTCGGGAAGCTCCCCCAGGCGGACTGCGTGATGGCTGAGATCGGGGTCGGGGGCGAAGACGCCCCGTTGGCGTATTACCTGCCGCCATCCACAGACGGAGCCCGACCTGGCACGTTCTTCATCAACACCACCGATCCCGACACCCGCACCCGGTATGAGTCGGAGGCCCTGGCGTTCCACGAGTCGATCCCCGGCCACCACCTCCAGCTCGCCATCGCCCAGGAGCTCGAGGGAGTCGAGGAGTTCCGTAAGCACGCCCTGGTCAACGCATACGTGGAGGGCTGGGGCCTGTACACCGAGCGTCTCGCCGACGAGATGGGGCTGTACTCCTCAGACGCTGCCCGATTCGGCATCCTGTCGTTCGATTCGTGGCGGGCCGGACGTCTGGTCGTGGACACGGGCATCCACGCCCTCGGATGGAGCCGCCAGGAAGCCATCGACTACATGACGGAGAACTCGCCACAGGCACCGAACAACATCGTCAACGAGATCGATCGGTACATCGGCTGGCCGGGCCAGGCCCTCGGGTACAAGATGGGACAGCGAGAGTTTTTCCGGGTCCGCAAGATGGCCGAGGACCGGCTCGGTGAGGCTTTCAACATCAAGGGGTTCCACGATGTGGTCCTGGGGTCAGGCCCGGTGCCGCTGGAGACGTTGGGCAACCTTGTGGAGGCCTGGGTCGAGAGCCTGTCGTGATCGAGCTACTGCGGGTCGACGATTGCCCCGCTTGTGACGAGACCGCCGGGAGGCTCGCCGACCTCGTGATCGCGCACACGGTGCGCTCCGTGTCGGCGAATGAGCTTCCGCCGGGCACAGCAGCTCCGGTGATCCTCGACGGCGACAAGACCATCAGCGGATCAGAACTATCGGCCTACCTGGCCGGACTCGGGAAGTTGATGGCCGACTGGGATCGGTTCCAGTCGGATGCCTGCTACCTCGATGACGACGGCGAGGTCTGCTGAGTGCCTCGGAACCGCCCTCAGAGCATGCCAAACGGCCCCTTCCGGCCCGGTTCGGCTTCAGTAGGTTGAGTGCATGAAACGAGACGGCAAACGTAAGTCGATATCTCCGCTGAAGGTGCTTGCCGCCATCGTGGCGATCGCAGCCATCATCAAAGAGCTGCGACTTCCCAAAGAGGAGCGCACCTGGCACGGAACACTGGGCGACGTCGTCCCCTATGACTTCCGTGTGCCAACGATGGATCGCATCAAGGCGACGATGTGGGATCCCGAGGGGAAGATCGTCGTCGGCAGGCCGTTTGGTGTTGGCTGGACGCTCAACTTCGGAGCGGTCGTAGCCAGGATCAAACAGGCCAAGGCCGATAGCGCCGAGCCTGCCCCGGTCGCTTAGCCGGGAAGCATCGAAAGGACCTGCTCCTCGGTGAGGTGACCGGGTTCCCACCGCATGCGTGCGGCGTGATTGGCGAGCCGCTGCAGCAACTCGTTCACCGGAGTCGGGAAGCCGATCTCGCGGCCGATCCTGACAACCTCTCCGTTGAGGTAATCGGCCTCGATCGAACCGACGCCTCGGGCGAGGCTCTGCCACGACGAGCCACCTGTACGCGCCGCTCCCTCGATGTCACCCATGACCAGGATGTCTCCGCGCCGCTCCCGGTCCTCCTCGCGGCTGATGACCGCGATGCCGGCGGCCTCGAGGCACGCCTCACCTTCGCTTGACGCCATCCGGCGCACGTCCCCACGGGCCGCATCTCGGCCACAGACCGCCTGGATGGCGTTACCCAGGTTCATCATGAGCTTCCGATGCTTCCAGGCCATGATGTCCGGCCGAGGCTGGGACACGAACGTGGCCGTCTCGAGGGCAGCAGCAATGGCCTCAGCTCTCGCGTCGACACCGACGGGGTACCGGCCCAGATCGAGGATCCCGGAGACCGGGGTCGAATAGACCATGACTTCGCCGGGATCCATGTGGGCGGCCGGGGACATCACCACCATCCCGTAGACGTCGGCGAAGTGTCTGATGGCGAGGCGCTCGTTCTCGACGGCGTTCTGTGCACAGACGACGCCGATCTCTGGTGGAGCGGCGGCTGCCAACTCGCGGAGGGCATCTGCGGTGTCCTGGGTCTTCATCGCTAGAAAGACCACGTCGTCAGGTGTGAAGTCGATCTCGTCGGGATGAACTACGGCCGGTGTCTCGAGGACGACGTCGTCGCCAGGCGACCGGAACCTCAACCCCGTCTTCTGGATCGAGCGGAGGTGGTCGCCTCGTGCGATCAGCGTGACGTCATGCCCAGCCTGGAACAGCCGGGCACCAATCGTGCCGCCAACAGCACCTGCTCCGTAAATGATGAACCGCATGGGAGGACGCTACCCGCCACTCCATGGCCCCCCTCGCCCGCTCGCGGGAGAGGGGGGTTGGGGGGAGAGGGGCGTTCGTGGGGTCACGGGTACTTCACCGATCCTCACCCGAGCAGGGCTCGGGCTGCGGCCCCCTTCACCCTCGCTGACGCTCGGGTACTTCCCCCGCAAGCGGGGGGAAGGAGCGGAGGGAGTGGGATTCGAACCTAGAGCGCGTGTCGCCCGCAAGGGCGAGTCGATGGAGATTGCGTTCGAGAACGAATAGGGCTCGAACGTGACCGACCCCGCCCGAAGGGCGGCCCATCAATCCACCTGGCGGAGGGAGTGGGATTCGAACCCACGGAACCCCGAAAGAGGTTCAACAGTTTTCAAGACTGTCGCCTTCGTCCGCTCGGCCATCCCTCCAGGCGCCAACACGGGGTCACAGGGAGTTCATTGGTCCTCGCCCGAGCGAACTCGGGCTGCGGCCCCCTTCACCCTCGCTGGCGCTCGGGTACTTCCCCCGCAAGCGGGGGAAGGAGCGGAGGGAGTGGGATTCGAACCCACGGAACCAGTCAAACCGGTTCAACAGTTTTCGAGACTGCCGCCTTCGTCCGCTCGGCCATCCCTCCAAGAAGGGCCACCGGCCACCCGCTACCGGTCGCCGGTTCTTGCCGGCAGCTGGAAGCTGGAAGCTGGTCGCTCTGCTGCAGCGGGAGTGTAGAACCCGCTCAGGTCAGTTCGGCTGAGAACGCCTGCTCCTGAAGAAGTCCTCCAAGATGTTGGCGCACTCTTCCTCACGGATGCCGTGGATCAGGTCGCAGCGGTGGTTGAGCCGTGCGTCCTGGGGGATGTTGTACAGCGACCAGGCTGCGCCCGCCTTGGGATCCGCGGCGCCGTAGACGATGCGCTCGACCCGGGCCCAAACTGCAGCCATTGCACACATGGCGCAGGGCTCGAGGGTCACGACCAGGGTGTGCCCGGCCAGTCGCCACGAGCCGGAAGCCTTCGATGCAGCAGCGAGCACCAGCATCTCGGCGTGCGCCGTGGCGTCACCGACCTCTTCGCGGCGGTTGTGGTCGGCGGCCACGACGGCGCCAGAAGGGTCGAGCAGCACTGCACCGATGGGCACGTCGTCGTGCTTGGTGGCGGCTGAGGCTTCGGCAAGTGCGAGCCCCATGGCATCGAAATAGTCGTTGTGGCGTTGGTCCATGAGGCCTCTTCTACACTCTCTGATTCTGGAGGGATCGCATAGTCTGGCCTAGTGCGCGCGCCTGGAAAGCGCGTTGGGGGTTTGCGCCCCCTCGTGGGTTCGAATCCCACTCCCTCCGCAAGGCTACCGATAGCCGGCTTTCGGTCGGGGTCGGTCGCCGACCACCCAGTAATTGGTTCAGCCGGCCCTCCAAATGGCCGAAGACACGAGACCATGCCTGCGGCCGACCTCCCGGTGAACGAAGAAGAGCGCCTTGCCGATGTCAGGGCGCTCGACATCCTCGATTCGCTGCCCGAAGCGACCTACGACGCCATCACCTATCTCGCTTCTCAGATCTGTGACGCTCCCATCGCCCTGATCAGCGTCATCGACGAGGAACGCCAGTGGTTGAAGTCGAAGATCGGCATCGATGTCGTCGAGACGGAGCGGGATGTTGCATTCTGCGCCCACGGCATCCTCGAGCCCGACTCGATGCTGATTGTCCCCGACGCGACCAAGGACCCCCGGTTCGCTGACAACCCGCTTGTTGTCGACGATCCCTCGATCCGCTTCTACGCCGGTGCTCCTCTGCGAACCCCATCAGGGCACGCACTCGGCATGCTGTGTGTGATCGATCGGGTCCCCCGAGAGCTCACCGAAGCTCAGCAGGAAACGATGAAGGCTCTTGCCATTCAGGTGAACGCATTGCTCGAACTCCGAAGGACCGTGGACGAGTTGCAGAGGACTCAGGAACGACTCGAGGAGTCAATGCAGGAGCGCGAGACGTTCCTCGCAACCGTCTCCCACGAGATCAAGACCCCTTTGACGGCGGTGATCGGATTCATCCAGATCCTGACAGAAGAGGACAGCGCCGTTTCCGAAGACGAACGAGCGGAGACCCTGTCCACCATCGCTCGAGAAGCTGGCGATGTCTCCAACCTCATCGAAGACCTGCTGGTCGCCGCCAGATCGGAAACGGGATCGCTGCGAGTCAACAAGGTCGACGTCAGCCTGCCTGCACAGGCAGCTCAGGTTCTCGAAGGCGCGGACCCCGCCAAGGTCAGTCGCGTCGAGGTCGAGTTCAAGCCGTGCCGGGCGAGCGGTGACCCGGCCAGGGTGCGACAGATCGTCCGGAACCTGCTGACCAACGCCTTCCGATATGGCGGCCCGGACTTGATCGTCCGAACGTTCCCTGAAGGAGACGGTTGCCACCTCCAGGTGGTCGACAACGGCGAGGGCATCCCAGAGGCCGAGCGAGACCGGGTCTTCGAGCGATTCGGTCAAGCAACCGGCGGGCGGACTGCGTCTGGTTCCACCGGTCTCGGCCTTCCCATCTCACGCCTCCTGGCCGAGGCCATGGGCGGGTCGCTCTCCTACAGCTTCACCGACGAAGGCAGCGTGTTCGACCTGGAGCTCCCTGCCACAGTGTGACCACCGAATCTGGGTGAGCTCGTACCCGAAAGGCGCCGCGCCCTCTGCGCCAGAACGGTCCTCGCTACGGCCTCGTGCCGCGATGAGGGGCCGACCGGAGTGTCGGGACGAACCACTACCGTGCACCCCCTCAGGGAGAGGTGGCCGAGCGGTCGAAGGCGCTCGCCTGCTAAGCGAGTAGGGGACGTTGAGTCTCCTCGAGGGTTCAAATCCCTCCCTCTCCGCCGACAACCCTCCACAAGGGAGGGCACACCATCATGCGCACAACACTTACGCCCCTCCTCGTCGCCATCGTGTTGATCGTGGCAGCATGCAGCGACGCAGAGCCGTCTGCGACCAGTAGCAGTGTCACGACCTCGTCTGGACCCACGACCACGATGACTGACGTCGAAGCCTCAACACCGAGCTTCCTGCAGTTCGACGGCAACCGGTTGATAGAAGGCTCGGGCGGCGAGTTGGCCCCCTTCGTCACTGGCGGTCGCGGCGTGCAGACTCCGGAGTGGGTTATGGCGGCAGCCAACCCCGCCGGGTTTGTGGTCGCCCTCACCGCGGCAGACGGTGAGACGCGCAGCTTCGTAGTGGCTCCCCCGGAGGCAGCTCCGTTCGAGCGGCTCACCCTCGCTGCCGGAGGCCCACCGCTGCTCATCAATGAAGGCGTGGTGCTGGTCCCACCAGACGACGCCTCTCCCCTCACCTCGCCCGCCACGCTCTCGGACGGATCCCTGGTGTGGATCACCACCGACGGTGACCTCTCGCTCGATCGCTCTGCCGGCACCACTTCGTTCGAGGTCGACGCCCTACGCGACAGCCGGGTGCTCGTCGACGATCGCGATCGGGTACTGATCCTTACGGGACCGACCGACAGCTACGGCCACGGCGTACTCGGTGATGGGATCGAAGCCTCGGGCTGGGCGATCGTCGACGGCGGCTCCACCGAGTCGGTCAGCCTCGCCGGAGACGACGTGATCGAGGGCACCTCGGCCATCTGGGTCGACATCGACGGGGACGGGGAGCGTGAAGTCATCGTCACCGTGTCCAACAGCGCAGTTGGAGCGGCGGTGAAGGCGTATTCGGAGGACGGTCAGCTCCGCTACTCCGGGCCACCGATCGGTCAGGGCAACCGCTGGCGCCACCAGATCGCGTTCGCCGATTTCGGGGCGGGGCGTCCACAGCTGGCCATCGTGACCACACCACACATCGGGGGCATCGTCGAGTTCTACGACATCAACGGCGACGGCACGATGTCCGCTGACGCCCGGAAGTCCGAGTACACCAGCCACGGCATCGGGTCGCGCAACCTCGACGGAGGCCTCGCCGGCGACTTCGACGGCGACGGCATCACCGAGCTGGTGGTGTCGACTCAGGACCGCATGGCGATGGTCGGGCTCATCAACCAGGGGGGCGAGATCCTCGAGGCGTGGCGCATCGATCTCGAGTCCCGACGAGTCGCCAACCCAACCGCAGCGGTTGCCGGCACGGGCGAACTGGTGCTCATCGTGGTCACCGAGGACTCGGCCATCCGCACGTTCTGGCCCGAGTCCTTCGCCGTGAACCGCGACGCCTAGTTGGGTGAGCTGCTCTTTGGAGGCTTAACCTCGACCTTGCCCTTGATCAGCTCACGCGTGAAGTCACCGAGGAACGTGGTGTCCAGCAACGGCTCTCCGGTGTCCAGGTCCCACACCTTCATGCCGAACTCGTC
>JABDMN010000085.1 GCA_013001485.1 Acidimicrobiia bacterium | reverse complement strand
GGGCACCCCGAGGTGTACGTGCTCATCCTTCCGGCGATGGGCATCGTTTCGGAGATCCTCCCCACATTCAGCCGCAAGCCTCTGTTCGGGTACGCGTTTGTGGTGTTTGCCGGTATCGCCATCGCCTTCCTCGGTTTTGGCGTCTGGTCCCATCACATGTTCACTGCAGGGATGGGGCCCCTCGCCGAGGCAGGGTTTGCCTTATCGACGATGTTCATCGCCGTCCCCACCGGCATCAAGATCTTCAACTGGATCGGCACGACCTGGGGTGGGTCGCTGCGGTTCAAGACGCCCATGTTGTTCTCGCTCGGGTTTGTCGCGATGTTCGTCATCGGCGGCCTGTCTGGCGTGACGCACGCCATCGTTCCCTCCGACACCCAGCAACACGACACCTACTACGTCGTGGCTCACTTTCATTACGTGCTCTTCGGTGGAGCCATCCTCGGGTACATGGGTGGGGTCTACTACTGGTTCCCCAAATGGACCGGGCGCATGCTCAACGAAACGATGGGCAAGTGGCACTTCTGGATCATGATGATCGGGTTCAACCTCACCTTCGCCCCGATGCACCTGCTCGGCCTCAACGGCATGCGGAGGCGTATCTACACCTATCCAGAGGGGCTCGGATTCGAGTTCTGGAACTTCATCGCCACTCTTGGTGCCTTCACAATCGCAATTTCGGTGTTGCTCTTCATTGTCAACTTGGTGTGGTCGAAACGGCGCGGTGAGGTTGCCGGCCCGGATCCGTGGGATGGACGAACTCTCGAGTGGTCGATTCCGTCGCCTCCGCCCGTGCACAACTTCGATGAGGTGCCGGTGGTGCGTTCGGTCGACGATTTCTGGCATCGCAAGTACACGGAGGACGACGAAGGCCGCCTGGTTCCGATGCCACCGGTGTCGGGCGGAGCGCTGGCCGTCGATGAGAAGGCCACTGGAGGCGACGACGACCACCACGGTGAGATTCACATGCCGTCGCCGTCGTACTACCCGGCGCTGACCGCAGTTGGCATGACAACTGCCACCTTTGGCCTCACCTACACGCCGTGGGGGTGGATCGCGGTCGGCATCGGCGGCGTTATCACTCTGCTCGGGCTCTTCGGCTGGGCCGTCGAGCCTGTGACCAAGGAGGACCATTGACAGACGCTGCCGCCTCGGTCGACACGGCCCATGACGACGTGACACACGACGACGGGCATCACGACGTCCGGCCCATCCGCAAGGCGGCGATGTGGGTCTTCCTCGGCTCGGAGTGCATGTTCTTCGGTGCGATGATCTCGACGTTCCTTCTCTACCGGAACACCACAGGTGACGGTCCCAGCTCAGAGATCTTCGACGTACCGTTCACCTCGGCAAGCTCATTCATCCTGCTGATGTCGTCGCTCACCATGGTCCTCGCCCACTCAGCATTCGAACGCAGGGACATGCGGCAGGCACGGATCTGGATCGCTTCGACCGCCTTCCTCGGGTCGATCTTCCTCGCCGGCCAGATCTACGAGTTCACCGAGTTCATCCACAAGGACCTCACGTTCACGACAAGCCCGTTTGCCTCGTCGTTCTACATGCTCACCGGGTTCCACGGCGCCCACGTGCTCATCGGCGTTCTGATGCTGTCGGCGATGTATGTGCTGTCGCTCAACGGGCGCCTCTACGACGATCGGGGCCTCAACGTCGAGCTGGTTGGCCTCTACTGGCACTTCGTGGACATCGTCTGGATCGTGATCTTCACCGTCATCTACCTGATGCAGGTGTGACCATGACCGAGGCCCACGCCCAGCACCACCCGGAGCAGAAGACCTACTGGCAGATCTTTGTCTTGCTGGCAGTGATCACCGCTGTCGAAGTGGCGATCGCCTACATCGACATGCCTTCATGGCTGTTCGTGACAGGCCTGACGGTCTTCATGATCATGAAGTTCGTCATCGTCGTCGGATACTTCATGCACCTCCGCTACGACATCAACCTGCATCGGGGCTTCTTCACATTCGGAGTGGTCGGAGCCATCTCCGTGTTCGTGGTCGTCCTGGCCACCTTCCGGGTGTTGTGAACAGCCGACCTAACATGCCGATTCGATGAGCCGCAATCGCTTCGCTGTCTCTCTGGCCGGTGCCGTGACCGGAGCAGTCCTTGCCGTGGCCATCACCGCGTCCGTGATCGGGATCCGTGCCCTGGGCTCTGTTGACCTTGTCGTCACCGACTTCGCAGCTGAGAAGGCTCGACCCGTCCTCGACATCACGAACGGTTCCTTCTATCTCGCCCTCATCGTCGCTGCGATAGTCGGGGGAACGATTGTCGGCGCAGCCACCTACTTCCTCGGGCGCATGACATCGCCCACGGCTCCACGGTTCCCTCTGAAGTACTTGCTGCCCACCGCCGCCGTCACCGCAGCAGTGGTTCTCTATGCCGTGATGCGAGGCGCCATCGGACTCGGCGGCTCCATCGAGAACGGCATCGTGTCGATCTCGGCGTTCCGTTTGGTCATGGGGGCAGGCGTCGCTGGCTTCGTTGCAGGGGGCGCCACCGCCGGAGCAACCGATGCTCTTGCCAGACCTGCGTTCCTTGGCTTCGACAACGAGGCGTGGCCCGCCAGTCGCGCCGCCTTCGTCAAGGAGTCGGTGCGGGCGATGATGGCTCCCATGATCGGTCTGGCGATCGTGGCCGCCGTGGCGATCGGGGTGTCGCAGATGTTGTTGTCCTCGTCCCACACCGGCGCCGTGGTGATCGCCGCCGTTCTCGCAACCGGGGTCTTGGCCGGAGCCGCTCTGGTCGCCTATCGGCCGTGGGACCGCGGTGGCACCGCCGGCGGAGAGTCTCCCAACGCCACCTGATCAGCGGTTGCAGGCATCCGGTGCGTAGATACCGAGCACGCGTTCGGTCGGCGTAGTTCCACTGACCGGGCCGTACAGGAGCAACTTCTCGTCTGCGACCCGGCTGAGTAGGAAGACCTCTGTGAGATCGTCGTCTACCTCGAAGTCAACGCTCAGAGACTCGCTCGAGTAGATCTCCTCGAGCCGTTCGAT
>JABDMN010000069.1 GCA_013001485.1 Acidimicrobiia bacterium | reverse complement strand
GGCTCCGTCCGACGAGAGCACCATCCCCTGAGGTTGATCGAATCGGGCGGAGCGAGCATCGCCGTCACGGAACCCACGTCGCCCGGAGCCGAACACGTCAATCACGTCGCCTGTTGCCGGGTCGGCAGCGACGATGCGGTGGTGGTTGGAGTCGGCGATGTAGAGCAGCCCGCTCACCGGGTCGGCAAGCACCTTGCCCGGGAACGACAAGATCGTTTCGGGGAGGCCGTCAGCTTCCAGGGCGAATGACACCGGCGATCTGTCGAGGACGCCGTTGGCCCCGAACTCGGCGACGAGGGATGCGATCACTGGCTGGGTGACGTCATAGACGCCCTCGCCACTGTGGCCGCCGACGACGTTGCCGGCAGGGTCGATGATCACGACAGTCGGCCACGCGTTGGCTCCCCACGTCTGCCACACCTCGAAGTCGCGGTCGTTGACGACGGGGTGCTCGAGACCGTACCGAAGGACGATCTGGCGGATGTTCTCGGTGTCGCCTTCGCTGGCGAACTTCGCCGAGTGCACACCGATCACAACGAGCTCGTCCGGATACTCCGTTTCGAGGCGCTCCAGGTCCGGGATGATGTGAATGCAGTTGATACAGCCGTATGTCCAGAAGTCGAGCAGAACCACCTTGCCCCGAAGCTCGGCGATAGACAGCGGCGCTTCGGTGTTGAGCCAATCGAGACCATCGGGGAACTCCGGCGCCGGGTCGGTGCCCGCAAAGGATTGCCCGAGGGTCGTTGTGGTGGTGCTGCTGCCGTCCTCGGTCGGTGAGGCGGTGGGATCTCCGGTGGTCACGGTCGGGGTAGACGCGTCCGACGTACACGCAGCAGCGACGAGGCCGAGGACGAGCGCGAGCAACACGAGACGTTTCACAGTGTGGAGTTCAACGCATCCCGGCAGAGATACGTTCCGACAGGGCCGGCAAATCCCGAACGGAGTTGATGACCGCGGTGGCGTCCTCGGCGAGCAAGTCGACGTCCTCCTGTGTTCGGAAGCCGCTGTCGAGAGCCGGACCAGCCATCAGCACGACATGGCCAAAGCCCGCGGCGTTGGCTCCAGCGAGTTCGTTGCTGCCACCGTCGCCGACGAAGACCGCCTCCTCGGGAGCAACTTCCAGTTCGGCCAGTATCTGCGTGTACGCAGTGAGGTCGGGCTTGGCGACTCCCTGGTAGCAGGAGAAGTGGGCGACATCGATGAGGGGGTCCAGAGGTGACTCATCCCACGCTTTGATGTCGCGTACGTGAGCGTTCGACAACAGCCCGATCAACCAGCCGGCGTTCCGCAATGCATCGAGGGTGTCCACTGACCCTGGGATCGGCTGGCGGAGGGCATCGTCCTGAAACCGGCCGATGGCGGTGTCCGCAGCGGCGAACTGGCGCTCGGCGGCACTGATTCCGGCTGCATCACAGAGCTCGCGAAGCACATCGACCGGCTCGATTCGGCTGGTCGCGACCAGATGCAGGTTGGCTAGCCAATGGCTTTTCACGACGGCTGGATCGAGGCCGACGGCAGCTGACGCCTGTTCGATGCGGTCGAAGTCGCGGGGTCGATAGTCCTCGGGGTTGGCCAGCGTATGGAACAGATCGAAGACGAAGGCGCGGCGGCTCATGTCGTCGTGTGGGCGGCGACGTCCAGCCCCGCAAAGAGGGCGTGTTCGAGGTACGACGCTCCGATGTCGGCTGCGGTTGCCACGCCGGGCTCGTAGAGACCCCGAGCGGCGCACACCGCCGCCGACGCCAGGGCGAGACCCTCGAGGTGATCACCCAGGTCGGATGTCCCAACGATGCGGGTGCTCACTCCATCAGACGTGAGCGTCGTGACCTTGGCCATGGCCGCAGCCCATTCGCCGGCGGTGGGAACGACGATGCTGCGATAGGGCCCGTTGGCGTCAAACACTTCCCCCCACCTCGGCCCGACGGGCTTTGGGAAGGGCACCGGAATTCCTTTGCGGAGCGGCTCACCGGTCTCGGTCCAGGCGATCTCGACCTCGCGCACCTCGTTGCCTTTGGCCACCTCGTGGGCGGCGAGGGCCGGTGCAATACCCGAGCCCAGGTTCGCTCCGACAACCAGCGAAGCGTCCTGGCTGCGGAAAGCATCGCCGTACTGATTCTCGAGCTCCTCGGCATCGCCATCCACCCACAAGACGGCCGAGGCGCCAACCTCGAGAGCGCGCTCGACGTACTGCCAGGGATCGGTGATGTCGTCGGTGACGACCACGCCGTAGGTCTCGACCGTGCCCGCTCTCTCTACCCGGCTGTCCGGAGACCGGCGGTACGGAGCGTCAACAACACCAAGCGCCTCGAGGTCGCGTTCACCGAGAAGGATGCGACCGGCGCGGATCCCGACCTGCCCGGCGGGGTGGACGGCGATTCTCAACGCTCGACCGGGCTGCGGTCCAGCGGCTCCCAGACACCCGACGGCTCGGGGTGCTTCACGGGTCGATTGGCCAGCGCGGCGACGACCGCGGCAACCGCGGCGGCTACGGCAAGAACGATTCCGGAGCGCTTCACGAGGGCGAGTGTAGGGCCGGATGCCTGGCTGTCTCGGAGGCTATCCTCGGCTCAGCGCCCGGTGTGAAGCCGGGCATCTCGCGGGTCCCCGCTTGGGGACGCAAGAGCGAAGTCCGGTGAGATTCCGGCACTGTCCCGCAACTGTGATGTCCCCGCCCCGGGGAACAAGTCAGGTCGCCTGCCCGTGAGAACGCCACCCGTGCTCGGAGGAGGGACGGACGGCGGCGGCGACCTTCCTCCGGCCACCGGGGAGGGTGGCTGAGATGAGATCACGACTCGTGATGCTTCTGGTGGTGGCGACCCTGGCCGCGGCCTGCGGGAACACGTCCAGCTCCGACGAGTTCACGTCTACGACGGTCTCGACCACCACAACGACGACAACCATCGCTCCGGCGTTCCCTCGCACCGTCTCGCACGACGCCGGTGAGGCGCTGATCCCGACGGAGCCCACCCGCATCGCCGCCCTGTCGTCGCCGCTCGTCGAGATCCTCTTTGCCATTGGCGCCGGTCCTCAGATCTCCGCGGTCGACCTCTTCTCGGACTATCCAGCCGAGGCGGCGGAGATCACCCAGGTCGATTCGTTCGCTCTGAATCTCGAGTCGGTTGCCGCCCTCGAACCAGACCTTGTCATCTTGTCCTTCGACCCCGGACAAGCTGTCGAGGGTCTACGGGCCCTCGGGATCCCTGTCGTGCTGCTGGGAACGCCGGCAAACCTCGACGACGCGTACGCCCAGTTCGAGGCTCTGGGCGCGGCGACGGGTCGCGACGATGAGGCCGCGGCAGTGGTCGCCGACATGAAATCCGGTATCGCCGCGGCGGTTGAGCGTGCGGGATCCCGGGCTGAAGGTCTCACCGTTTATCACGAGACGGACCAGTTCAGCTTCTACACCCCCAACTCGGCATCGTTCATCGGTCACCTCTACGGCCTGTTGGGGATGGAGAACATCGCCGACGCCGCCCCCGACGAGTTCGGCTCGGGTTTCCCTCAGCTGTCACCCGAATACATCATCTCTGCGAATCCCGATCTCGTGTTCCTGGCGTCGTTTGGAGAGACACCAGGCACGTTCGCCGACCGCCCCGGTTGGGACACCATGAGCGCAGTCTCCGGCGGTGATGTCTACCCGCTCGACAACGACGTCGCCAGCAGATGGGGTCCCCGCGTGGTCGACCTCATGGACGCGATCGTCGATGCAATCGAATCGCATGCAGGCGGTTGAACGACGCCCGTCGGGCCGGCTCCCGCTTCGCCCCCTTGTGGCGGCATTGGCCACGCTGGTGATCGCCGCCACCGCGGCTGTGGCCCTCGGCCCCGTGTCGCTCCCCTTTGGTGACGTTCTTCTCGAGCTGATCGGTCGGATTCCCGGGATGTCTGTCGAGTCCGACCTCACAGAACGTCAGGCGGCGGTTCTGTGGGAACTCCGGGTGCCCAGGGTTGCTCTTGCTGGACTGGTTGGTGCCCTGCTTTCTGGAGCCGGTGCCGCCTATCAGGGGTCGTTCCGTAACCCGCTCGCCGACCCCTACCTTCTCGGCGTCGCCGCAGGCGCCGGTCTCGGGGCGACGCTGGTCATCGCCGGCGGCATCACCAATCCCGCGATGCTCACCGCTGCCGCTTTCGTCGGAGGAGTGGTGGCAGTAGTCATCACCTACGCCGCGGGCCGC
Source organism: Acidimicrobiia bacterium (assembly GCA_013001485.1). Lineage (GTDB taxonomy): Bacteria > Actinomycetota > Acidimicrobiia > Spongiisociales > UBA5794 > JABDIW01. The sequence goes on along the minus strand of JABDMN010000069.1, from coordinate 359 downwards.
ATCGGAGGCGGCTCACCGGCCGTGACCCTCATCCTCGCCGGCGTCGCCGTGGCCTCTTTTTTCACCGCGGTGCAGACCTTCGTGCAGCAACTCTCGTCTGACACGGTGCGCGAGGTGTTTGCCTGGATCCTGGGACGCCTCACCACCGTTGGCTGGACCGAGGTGTGGATCGTGACCCCGTTTGCTGTTGTCACCGGGGCGGTCCTCGTGATGCACCGCCGTCACCTCGACGTGCTGGCTGTCGGGGACGAAGAGGCATCCAGCCTGGGAATGGCGACGAGAAGGGTCCGACTCATCATCGTGCTCGCCGCCACGCTCGGGACCGCAGCCGCGGTGTCGGTGAGCGGGCTGATCGGGTT
>JABDMN010000025.1 GCA_013001485.1 Acidimicrobiia bacterium | reverse complement strand
GTGTAGATCTGTTCGGTTCCGTCACGCGCGACATCGAGATCCCGAATGTAGAACTCCTTCGAGGGGTTGCCGAGGGCGCTCCACGTCAAGCCACCGTCGATGCTCTTGTGGGAACCAACCGGGTCGGTATAGGGATATTTCGTTGGACTTGTGGTGCGGTAGACCACGAAGGGGTTGTCCGGATCGACGCCCAGATCGTCGACGCGCACATCTGTGAAGGCCGGACCGACGCGCGCCCACGTGCCGCCGGCATCTTCGGATACGAAGACTCCTCCCGGTGGCAGCCACGAAAAGGCCACGGTACCGAGGTAGACCCTGAGTGGATCGGACGGCGCCACCACGATGGCGTTGACCCAGGTATTCGTCAGGCCGGTGTTCTGTAGCGTCCATACGACGCCTCCGTCCGTTGTCTTGAAAATACCATTCCCCGTTCCCACGTAGATCGAGTCAGCATCAACGGGGTCGAACGTCACGACGTACGGTCTATCCTCCGTCAGTGTGCTCACGTGCGACCAGGAATCGCCACCGTTGAATGTCTCATACAGGCCGCCGCCGTTGGTAGCTGCAAGGACGTGGAGACGATCCGACCAGTCGACCGCGAGTGCGGATATCCAGGGGTTGCCGATGTTCGTCGTCGCGTTGACCCAGGTCGTCGCCCGGTTCTCGCTGCGGAACATGCCGGCGTTTGTCCCCAGGTAGAGGGTGTCCGCGTCGCTGGGCGCCAACGCCAGATCCTGTATGAAATGTAATCCGCCGTTGTAGCTTGCGGGATCCTCCACGCCGTCCGCGGCCCTGGTCCAGGCGCCGCCAGTGCCGCGCTTGAAAACACCCTGGCCCCAGACGCCGGCGTAGACGATTCGAGAGTCCAACGGATCGATCTCGACTGCTGTAACGCTCGATTCGTCGAGGCCGCTGTTGACCGTCTCCCACGGTACGGAGTCCGACGCCCGCCGTGACACGCCGCTGCCGTAACCGCCGGCGAAGAGCGCCGCACTGTTCATCCCAAGTGCAAAGTAGTACGTCCGCCGCAGACCATCGTCATAGTCGCTCCACGAGGTGCCGCCGTTCACGGTCTTGAAGATGCCGGACGGGCCCGCGGTATAGAGGTGGTCAGGAGAAACCGGGTCGAGGTAGAGAGCCGAGACCGAACCGAACGTGCCGACCTGGCTCCAGTTCGCGCCGGCATCGATCGTCTTGAAGACCCCTGCGGACGTGCCCGCGTAGACCACATCGGAGTCGGAGGGATGTATGACGAGCGCCTCAACGGTTCCGATCCAAGCCTCGGCAAGACCAGCACCCGTCCACGTCGCACCTCCGTCGGCACTCCGGTAGACGCCGCCGTAGTCGTTCTTCCACGAGGAGTAGGAACCACCGGCGTACAGCACCGGAGGGTCACCCGGGAAGACGGCCAGGGCGCGCATCTCGAGATGGGGCAAGCCTGCCGTCGCTGCCTGCCAGTTCACGGATGCCGTCCCCGTTGTGTAGATGCCGTAGCTGTCCATCGCCGCATAGAGCGTTGATGTCGGCTCATTCAGAACGAGGCTGTTTACACGAAGATATGTCGCTGGCATGCCCGTGTTCCACTCGCCCCACCCCGGGCCAGAGCCGTCCCAGGCCCAGACACCGCCTCCCCACGTTCCAGCTCGAAGAACATCACCTGCTCCAGGCAGGGTGACGAGGGTCGCAACAGAGTCATCCGGTAGGCCCGTTCCCAGCTCGGTCCAGGCGCCGCCGTTGTCGGAACTCCCGAAGACCGCCCCGTCGAGGCCGACATAGACTGTGGTCGCATCCGTGCGGCTGAAGACCATCGAGCGAACATCCCCACCGAATGGACCTGTAGAGCTCCAGGTCTCGAGAGCGGCTTGACTTAGGCTGGCCGGGACTGCGAGAACAAGCCAGACCAAGAGTAGCGCGAGCGGGCCTCGCTCCTCGCTCCGCCTCAGCCTCTCTGAGCCCGAAACTCCCCACCAATCACCTGCCCGGTCATTGCTGTCCATTCCTCTCATCGCACCTCTCCTCTTTGTTCAACCGGTCCCGCCTCTGAACCACGCCTCGACGCACCCGCACCGAGAGGTCCGCCTGCAGACCTGCGATGCGATCGGCGCGCTGGGTCAGATCCGCAACCCTCCCTTTCTCAGATCACCGGTGAGCGCTGCCCCTCTGCTCTCGCATGACCATGGTTCTTCGACCTCAGACAATCCGCAATATCCTTACGCACTGGTTTGAGTCCCACCCAATGAGCCAGCTCCGAGCGCCGCTTATCTCGGCGGCGCTATCGTCCGGCAACGGTCTCGACGATTGACGGCGAGGCGCAACGCCATTTGACCCAGCATCGAGCGAGCGACCGCTGAGATTCACGCCTGAACGTCGACCCACTCCCGCTGCGTCAGCCAAGCGATCAAACGCTTCAGGGGACAACCGTCTGGCCAACAGCCAGGCCTTGCGGGCCTGCTTTCAGGTACGCCGCCGGAGGCACCACCCGCGCCCGCCTTCGGCGCACCGCGCCAACCCGCTCGGGGCGCCGAGTTATATGCTTGCCGGAGGTTTGCCATGGCGCCGGCCCTGCGATGACGCGTCGAGGACAACAATGAACACATACCGATTCGCCATGGTGCTGGCTCTCGCGGCCGCGTTCTTCATGGTCTGGATGGCGCTCGGCGTCGGCATCCTCGGTGATCCCGGGGATCTCGCTGACCTGATGTACGTCGGCGTCATCGCGGTGGGCCTCATCGGCGCACTCGTCGCACGGTTCCGAGCCACCGGCATGACCCGCGCGTTGCTCGCGGCGGCGCTGGCTCAGATCATCGTCGCCCTGGTCGTGCTCGTCACCGGACTGCAAGAGGGCCCGAGCGCAGGCACGATGCTGATCCTGCACGCCGTCTTCGTGGGGCTCTTCCTCGGGTCCTCCCGGCTGTTCCGCAAGGCGGCAGGCGAACGCAGGGAGTAGACGAGCCCCGCCCTTCGCCCTGAGCTACAATCCTCTTCTCTCCTAGTCACCTGCTCACCCAAACAGGGGGATCTGCCCGTGCTCAAAAAGTGTCTGATGTTCGCCACGCAACGGCTCGTCGCTCCGCTGATCGCGATCTCGCTTCTCTCGGCCTCGCCGCTCACCGCTCAAGAAACGAACGACCCGCGCGCCGTGCTGGTCACCGGTGCCAGCTCTGGCATCGGCGCCAAGATGACTGAAGTCCTGTCGCAGAACGGATTCTTCGTCTACGCAGGTGCCCGCAAGCCGGCCGATCTGGAGCGCCTCAACGCGATGGACAACGTGAAGTCGGTCCGCATGGACGTCACGATCCAGAGCGAGATCGATGCCGTCGTCGAGCTCGTTCGCGCCGAAGGACGAGGTCTGTACGGTGTGATCAACAACGCAGGCGTCGTGGTCATGGGACCGCTCATCGAGCAGTCGGAAGACGATGTGGACTTCATTATCGACGTCAATCTGCTCGGACCCTATCGGGTGACCAAGGCCTTTGCCGATCTCCTGATCGAGAGCAAGGGCCGGGTGATGAACGTCACCTCCATCGCCGGAGTACTGTCCGGCCCCTTCATCGGCGCCTACAGCATGACCAAGCACGGGCTCGAGGCCTATACCGATTCCCTGGCCGCGGAGCTCGCTCGCTTCGACGTGGCGGTCGCCGCCGTCGAGCCCGGAAACTACAAGTCCCAGATCACCGCCTCGATGGTCAAGCGCATGCAAGAAGCCGGCTATTCGGCAGAGAGCTCCCGGTACGGCTCCATCCTCGACATGGTCTTGGCGACGCCGCTCGACCGGTCCCAGTACAAGGAGCCCGACGATGTGGCTCAGGCGGCTCTCGACTTCCTCACCAGCGAGACGCCGAAGCGGCGCTACATGGTCGTCCCCAACCAGGGCGAAGCGACGATCACCATCCGACAGGCCTTGCAGGAGACCGTCCAGCTCAACCTCGGACAGCCCTACTCGTTCAGCCGGGATCAACTGGTGCAGATGCTCGATGAGATCCTGGAGGCGGAGCGCTCGTCAGTCGAGCCAGCCGGAGCTGCTGCGGAAAGCGCCCAGGACGTAGGGCTTCACGAAGCCGTCCTGAGAGGCGACCTCGAATCCGTCCAGCGTCTCATCGAATCCGGTGCCGACCTCAACGTGAAGGAGCC
>JABDMN010000013.1 GCA_013001485.1 Acidimicrobiia bacterium | reverse complement strand
GGCCCACTCCGAGCCCGTCGCTGGCGGGGAAACCGTTCGTGGTAGAGGCACCGCCCTTCGTACGATCCCAGGCGTGAAGATCGCTGTCACCGGAGCCACCGGATACATCGGAGGGCGCCTCGTACCCCAACTGCTGGACGCCGGGCACGAGGTCGTGTGTCTTGCTCGGACCCCGGGCAAGCTCGATGACCGGCCATGGCGTGCAGCCGTTGAAGTGCGCCGCTGTGACGTACTCGACCCCGCCGACGTCGAAGTTGGCCTCGAGGGTTGTGACGCCGCCTACTACCTCATCCATTCGATGGGCTCGGCCAATGACTTCAGTTCTGCAGACCGAGACGCTGCTGCCAACTTCGCTGCAGCAGCGGAGAAGCACTCGCTGCAACGCATCATCTACCTGGGCGGCCTGGGTAACGGCAGCGAGTTGTCCCCGCACCTGGCTAGCCGCCAGGAGGTCGGCGAGGTCCTAGCCGCCGGCGCCACGCCTGTCACGGAAATGCGCGCCGCCGTCGTGATCGGTTCGGGGTCGGTGTCGTTCGAGATGCTGCGCTATCTCACCGAGGTGTTGCCGGTGATGACGACGCCACGATGGGTCGAAACGAAGTGTCAACCGATCGCCATCCGTGACGTGCTCGCGTATCTCGTCGCAGCGCTCGACGACGACGCCGACAGCCACGTCTACGAGTTTGGCGGGCCCGACGTATTCACCTATCGAGAAATGATGCAGGCCTATGCCAAGGCCGCCGGGCTGCGGCGCAGGCTGATCATCGGGGTTCCGGTGCTCACCCCTCGCCTTTCGTCGTTGTGGGTCGGCCTGGTCACGCCCATCCCTGTTGGCGTCGCCCGCCCCCTGGTGGACTCGCTGCGCAACGAGGTCACCGTGAGCGACCCTGGTGTTCGGTCCCACTTCGGCGTCGACCCCATCCCCTTGTCACGTGCCATAGGGTTGGCCCTCGACCGTGACGACCGGCTCGACGTTCCCAGCCGGTGGTCGGACGCCTCGAGCAGTCCTGCCGCCCCCTTCTCGTGGGATCCCGACTGGTCAGGAGGGACGTTGCTTCTCGACCGGCAGACGGTTGCGACCGAGGCCGATCCCGACGACCTCTACTGGGCCTTCAGCCGGATTGGCGGCTCGACGGGCTACTACACCTACAACTGGGCCTGGCGGCTGCGAGGCATCCTCGACACGCTGGTCGGTGGGGTCGGGCTGCGACGAGGTCGGCGTCATCCCGAGAAAGTCTGGCTTCACGACACGATCGACTTCTGGCGGGTGTCTTCGGTGGAACCCGGTGCGCACCTGCAGCTCTGGGCTGAGATGAAGCTCCCGGGTGACGCCTGGCTGGAGTGGAACGTCGTCGATGCTGATGGCTCCCGCACGCTCGAACAGAACGCCTATTTCCGACCACGGGGTCTGGCCGGCCGCCTGTACTGGTACGCGATGCTGCCGTTCCACGTGCTGATCTTCGGGCGGATGGCTCGCAAGATCGCCGCCGCTGCCCAATCCCGGCCCCGCAAGGTCATCACCGGCTGATCTGCAGCGTCGCAATCACCGCGCCGGCGATCGCACCGATGAGCCCGAGGATGATCGCTTCGCCGAACAGCGAGACGAATCCGAGCACGGACTCTCCCTGCAGGCGGTCGACGAGAGTCAGCAACAACGCAGTGATCGCCACGTTGATCATGGAGGCGATTCCCGCGGCAAAGGCTGCGTTCCCCGTGGTGGGCTTGCCGACGATGAGACGGTTACTCACCGGGAGGGCAGCCCCGATCAGGATCGGGAACAGGAAGAAGTTCGTCTCAGGCTGGATCCACGCCATGAACACCCATGCACCTGAGAACAGGCCGGACGAGTAAACGAGCGGATTGCGCTTCACGAGCAGACCCTAGGTTCACGTCGTCCTACGTCGAGATGTCGAGGATCAATCCGATGATCTCGCGTATCTGGCTCAGGGTGCCGGAACCGACATTGCCGCGAACCGCCTCCACCCGCCGTGTCGACACCGCCCGGATGTGCTGACACTGCGCCGCGGAAGGGTGGTCCAGCCCGTTGGCTTCGTCGGGTTCGATGGTGATCTCCGATGCGAAGCCGCGGATCGTCGTCGAGACCGGAACGACCTGAATCACCGTTGGCGCAGCTTCGAGGACGCGCTGGGCGGTGATCACGATGGCGGGGTGTCGGAATCCTGCTTCTCGGCCCTCCGGCAACACGAGGTCGAGTTCGACGACGTCACCCGAGGTCAGCATCAAGCCAATCGGCTTCCGAGGGTGTCAGGGCGGCGGCAAGGTCCTGGCCAATACGCTCCTGACGAAGCCGCCGGACCGCCAGGGCCACGGTTTCGCCGACCGTCGCGCCGATGTCGCTGGCCAGGCGCTTGAGTTCCTGGTGGGTTGCCCGGTCAATCCGGACGCTCGTGCTCTGCATGCAACTCAGCATACGTTATTGCATACACTGGTGGAAGGGCCTCGTCGTCTATCAGCCGAGGAGCCCAAGCTCTCGCATCTTGGCCTCGATGTCGTCGCCGAACAATCCCCCGTCGAAACGACCAACGACTTCTCCCTCCGCGTTGAGGAAGATGGTGACCGGCATCCCGAAGCCCTGGAAGGCGCTGAACATGTTGTCGTCGAGGTCCTCGATGATCGGGTAGGTGACGCCGGTTTCGCCGACGAACCGCAGTGCCCGCTCTCGAGTGTCCTGAGTGTTGACGCCGATGATCTGAACCTCGTCGCCGAACTTCACGTGGTGGTCCTCGAAATCGGGCATCTCAGCGATACACGCCGGGCACCACGAGGCCCAGAAGTTCAGAACGGTGGGCTTGCCTTCGAAATCAGATAGGTCGCCGGATGCCCCGGTCTCGAAGTACTCGAAGGACACCTCAGGAGCTTGGGTGCCTGAGGGGGCGCCACCCGGGGAGGGTTCGGGGGAGGATGTGGCGCCCCCACAGGCTGCGGCCACGAGCGCAAGAACTGCAAGGAGGGCAGTGAGTCGAGGTGCTGTGGCCATGGCAATGAAACGGCCCGGCTCGCAGAATGATTCCCGGAGCACGCCGGATCAGCGACAACGCGCCGTCACAGGGCCCCGATCCGTCTCTATGTTCCGGGGGATGGACCGCCGCGACGACCTCCCTGAAGAGCCGGCTCTACGCGAGCGACTTCCCGGGTATGCCGTCCTGTTCGGAATCGGCATCGGCTTGGCGGTTGTCGCCGGCCTGGTGTGGAGCCTCTTCGTCGAAGCCTCGGTGTTCGAGACGACGGCGTGGTCGGCGTGGATCATCGGCACGATCCTGTTCCTGTTGGGTGGAACATCGGGGTCCGGACTCTCTCGGATGAGTACTGAGGATTACGGCATCCACTACGGGCGTCGTCACCAACACGGGTTCGATGACACCCAAGGGGAGAT
>JABDMN010000370.1 GCA_013001485.1 Acidimicrobiia bacterium | reverse complement strand
GTTCGACATCGCCGACGGTGACCTCGTTGTGGAGAAGCGGACTCCTGGTGCGTTCTTTCCCGGCGGCTGCGAACTTCCCGGACTACTCCGTGAGCGAGACGTCGACACCGTTTTGGTGACGGGCACGGTTGCCAACGTCTGTTGTGAGTCAACGGTTCGTGAGGCAGCAGCCTCAGGATTCAGGACCGTTATGGTCGCCGACGCGAACGCGGCGTTGACCGACGCGGATCTGAATGCAACTCTGCGAACCGTCTACCGGTCATTCGGCGACGTACGGACTGTCATCGAGCTGGTCGCCATCCTCGGAACCGCGGTCAAGACGAAGATGATTGGGTAGGGGTGTCGCGCTGCTAATGGTTCGTCCTTCGGCGTAGGCGACGAGTTGGGCCATGGCTTGGTCGCATTCGTGGAACGGCGCTGTTTTCGCGCATCGATCGGGCGAGAACGAAGGATGTGCCGCCCGGACAGTCAGTGTGACCGTCGCCAAGCCGGTTGTGTGGTCAGGATCGACGCCGTGGTCGGCTAGCCATGTGGCCACACCGTCGTCCAGGATTGGGGGCATCGGGGGTGATGCACCGCTCCGGCGAGGCTGCAGCTCACGGGTTGGCTGCCATGGCCGCCCAGCCCTCACGGGCGCTGGGGTACTTGGGGACCCAGCCGGTGACGTGGCGGAGCTTGGCGTTGCTGGTTCGAAGTGACCGCCCGAGTGAGTTGGTGCGGTGGCCGAGCAGTCCAGCGGCGCGGCCAGGGCCTCGGAGCCAGGCTCGTCGACCGGCGGCGGCGGCGAGTGCGTCCGCGTAGGCGCGTTTGGTGAGTGGCTCGTCGTCAACGACGTTGTATGTCCCGGCGGGGACGTCGAGTAGGGCGGCGACGGCGCGGCCGCCGTCGTCGACATGGATGGAGGACAGGTAGCTGTCGGGTCGTCCGATGACGGGGACGATGCCGCGGCGGGCCATGGTGAGGAAGTCGTCGGCGTGTTGGGCGCCGGTGCCGTAGAAGAACCCGAACCGGGCCACGATGCCGTTGCCGCCGGCGTCGGTGAATCGGTTGGCGCTGGCTTCGGCGGCGTGGTTACCGACGGCCATGGGGTAGTGGTCGACCGGTGTGGTCTCGTCGACCCACTGGTCGCCGTTGTCTCGGCACACCATGACCACCGACTCTTGGATCACGACGGGGACCCCAGCGGCGAGTGCGGCGTCGACGACGGCCGCGGAGCCCTCGGTGCGGATTCGTTCGGTGTTGCGCCAGGCCCGGAGGAAGATGAATGTGAAGGTCGAAGGCTGGGCGGTCGTGAGGTTGACGACAGCGTCGTGACCGCTGAACGCATCGGTGAGACCGGCGCGGTCGAAGATCGAGACGGACACCGGCTCGGCTCCAGCGGAACGCAGCTTGGCTGCGCTCTCATCGGAGCGGGCCAGGGCCTCCACGTCGTGGCCCGCTGCGACGAGCGAATCGACGGCCGGTCGACCGATGGCACCGGTTCCGCCGAGCACGAACACCTTCATGCCGACCATCTTGCCCTGTGCGCAGTGCTCGACGGCCAACCGCAATCACCCGAGCCACGACTACCGGCTACCGGCACGCAGCACATGTCCGATTCGTTCTTCAGTTGCGCGACCACGTCGACGGCGTTGCCGTTGACAATCGATGCTTGGGGCCTCTGCTCGGTTCAATCCGTCTCCACTCCCCATATCTCGACGCACAGGATTCCGGTGTTGCCGTCCTGGTCGGCGATCACGGTTTGCGACGGCGCGTTGCTGTCATCGACGACGGTCCCACCCGCGGCGACGGCGGCGGCAATCCGTTGCTCGGCCTCTTCGGGCGCCACGTAGATCTCGACGTGGAACCGCTGAGGTGGCGCTTCGTCCACGTCGGCACTTCCGAACCACAAGTTCGGCACCTGTCCAGTGGCGTCGCGGACCTCATCGCCACTGGAAGGGTTCCCGGTCAACAGCGCGGCCCACACCGGGGCGATGGCCGCGGCGTTTGGGGTGTCGAGGCCGAGTTCGAACTGGCTGACCGAAGACGGGTCGGCAGCGAGCCCGTGGTCGGCAGCGATCTCGGTAATCCGTCGGGCGAGGTCGACATCTTGCTGGGTCGGCCAGGCGACAACGTGTTCGGTGCCGTCGTCGTCGCGATAAATCGCGTCATCGGTGATCAACTTGAGATCGATGTACCCGGTGCCCATCGAGACGCTCGGGTGATGACCGGCCTCGTCGCCCGCCACACCCACTGCGGTGATGAACCGTGCGCCGGTGCTGAAATCGTTGACCACGTAGCGGGCGTGTAGTCCCTGGGCCAGCTTGCGCCAGTCGGTCAGGTTGGCTTCGGCGATCTTGTCGCCCATCAGCATGTCCATGGATGAAACCCCCTCTGGGAGTCGATCGTAGTGCTCGTCAACGTTGCCTTTGATCGCACCATCTTCGCGCTGACGAGCAGAATGGGTCGATGACAACTGATTCCATTCAGTAGGACTTCGAGGGAGCGACGTTCGTCAGGACGAGTTTCAAGGGCGCAACTCTGAGATCGTGCGACGTCAGCGGGGTGACGATGCGAGCCGTCGACGTCGGCGGGCTCGACATCGACAGTCATGACCTGTTCTTCGGCAGCCTGATCGTCAACGGCGTCGACGTGATACGTTCGTCGACGCGGAGCTCAACCGGCAGTTCCCCGGCCGCGAGCTGCAGAACGCGCAGACTCTCGAAGGCTTGCGGGACGGTTGGGTGGCGGTGCAGGCTGCATGGGAGACGACGGTGACGAACACGCCCCCGGAACTGGTCGACGCCCACGTCGAGGACGAGTGGTCTCTGGCCCAGACCCTGCGTCACCTTGTGCTGGCGACTGACGCCTGGCTGCGCAGAGCGATCATGGGGATGGAGCAGCCGTTCCACGAGATCGGCCTGATCTTCACCGGTGCAGCGGAGATGGGCTTCGACATGTCGATCTTCCGGACCGACGTGCCGGCGCTCGAGGAGATCCTCGAGGTACGCGCCGAGCGGCAGCAGATGGTGACCGACTTCCTCGCCGGCGCGACGCCCGAGTTGCTCGTCGAGGAGCGCAACAACCCCTGGGGCGGCGGGGACTGGCACCCCACTGTCGGTGACTGCGTGCGCGTGATCCTCGAGGAGGAGTGGGCGCACCTGCGCTACATCCGACGAGACCTCGCACTCCTCGCGTGACCAGCAGGCGAGCGGCGAGCGACTAGCGGCGGGTGAGGGTGACCGGCACGCGCT
>JABDMN010000366.1 GCA_013001485.1 Acidimicrobiia bacterium | reverse complement strand
GCATTGATCACTGTTGCCAGCATCCCCATGTAATCGGCGTTGGCCCGGTCCATCCCGGCCGCAGCCGTCGAGATCCCGCGGAAGATGTTGCCCCCGCCGACGACGATGGCGATCTCATGGCCCTCAGCGTTGACCTCGGCGATCTCAGCGGCGACCCGGCTGACCGTGTCGGGATCGATGCCGTACCCGAGTTCGGGATCGGCGAAGGCCTCTCCGGAGAGCTTGAGGACGACGCGGCGTCCCACTACTCGTCGCCCTCCGTGTCCTCGGTCTCCACGCCTTCTCCGACTTCGACACGAGAGAACCGACGGACGCTGATGTTCTCGCCCATCGAGGCAGCCATCTGCTGGACCATCTCGCCCACTGTGCCCTCGAAGGCCTCTTTGCGGACGAACTCCTGGTCGTACAGGACGTTGTCTCCGTAGAAAGCCTCGAGCTTGCCGGCGACAATCTTGTCGAGCACGTTTTCTGGCTTGCCGTCGTTGCGAGCCTGCGCCTCGAACATGGCCTTCTCCGAAGTGATCAGGTCGTCGGGGACCTCGTCGCGGCTCACCCATCCGGGCCGAGCGGCAGCAATGTGCATGGCGATGTCGTTGGCCGCCTGCTGGAAGTCATCGCTCTTGGCCACGAAGTCGGTCTCCGAGGCGAGGTCGACGAGAACTCCGATCACTGACCGGCCGGCCTGGGAGTGCAGGTACGAGCCGATCGTGCCCTCGGTTTGGGCCCGGTCAGCTCGCTTCGCGGCTTCGGCGAGGCCTTTCTCGCGAAGAAGATCGGCAGCCGCCACGGCGTCACCGCCTGTCTCCTCGAGGGCGCGCTTGGCGTCCATCATCCCGGCACCAGTCATCTTCCGCAGGTCTTGCACGTCTTTGGCAGAGAACGACATGCTCACTCCTTCTTGTCAGCGGCATCTGCCTCGGCAGCTGCGGCCGCTTCGGCCTTGGCCGCTGCCCGGCCTGCCTCGTACAACTCGCGACCTTCCTTGGCGCCTTTGGCGATGACCTGGGCCAACAGCTGTGCCGACCGGATGGCATCGTCGTTGCCCGGGATCACGAAGTCGATACCGTCGGGATCGCAGTTGGTGTCAACGACAGCGACGATCGGAATGCCGAGACGGACGGCCTCTTTGACGGCGATGTGCTCAGCCTTGACGTCGACGATGAACACGACATCGGGCTGGCGCTTCAGGTCTCTGACGCCTCCAAGCACGGCCTGGAGTTTGCCCATCTCGCGCCTCAGCTTGAGCCGCTCCTTCTTGGGCAGCGCCTCCATCTCACCCGATGAGTCCATCTGCTCGAGCTCGAGCATGTAGCGGATGCGGGTGTTGATGGTCGAGAAGTTGGTGAGCATGCCACCGAGCCAACGGTGGTTGACATAAGGCATGCCGGCGGTCTCGGCCGCTTCCTGAATGGCGCTTTGCGCCTGCTTCTTCGTACCGACGAAAAGGATGACGCCGCCATCGGCGATCAGATCCCTGACGAACTTGTGTGCTGATTCAACGCGCTCGAGTGTCTGCCGGAGGTCGACGATGTGGATCCCGTTGCGGTCGCCGAAAATGTACGGCTGCATCTTGGGATCCCAACGCCGAGTCTGGTGCCCGAAGTGCACCCCGGCCTCGAGCAGCTGTCGCATAGTGACGGCTGCCACGTGGGTCTCCTTGTTTGGTTGTCTCCTCCGCTCGCCCGAAACCGTTCCCTGGCACCAAGTGGTGCCCACCGTGGGACGGGTGCGGCGAACGTGTGTATTTAGCGGCGGGAGTGTAGCAGTGGGCCTGACCAGGCCAAGAGGGCGCTAGAAGGGCGGTTCCATCATGCGGTTACGCAAAGACATCACCGCTTTGGTGTGGATCTGACACACTCGCGACTCGGTGACGGACAGCACCGCACCGATCTCGGCGAGCGTGAGCCCCTCGTAGTAGTACAGCGTCACAACAAGACGTTCGCGATCGCTGAGGCGCCCGATCGAATCGGCGAGCACGAACCGGGTCTCGGCGTTCTCGAATGAGCCACCAGGGTCCAAGGCGCGGTGGTCCGAAAGAAGGTCACCGACCGATGCCGAATCCCGCTCGCCGGGGTTGAGCAACTCGTCGAGCGCGACGAAGCCGAGGTTCGACATCTCGGCCAGCTGGTTCTGCAGCGTTTCGAGCGGCATGTCCATGTGTTCGGCAAGTTCCTCGTCCGACACCGACCTCTGCAGGCCGTGCTCGAGTTCGGCAAGGCTGCGTTGGATTTCCCTGGCCTTGGCTCGCACCGACCGGGGTACCCAGTCGAGCGCGCGAAGCTCATCGAGAATCGCACCCTTGATGCGGTTGACGGCGTACGTCTCGAACTTGAAACCGCGCTCTAGGTCGAACTTGTCGATCGCGTCGATCAGCCCGAAGGTGCCGTAGGAGATGAGGTCGGATGGGTCGACGCTCTTGGGAAGGCCAGAGCGAATCCTGCCTGCCACGAACTTCACCAACGGTGAGTAGTGGAGGATCAGACCTTCTCGTGCCTTGGGATCGGCTGACTCCTTGAAGGTGGTCCAGAGTTCCTGGATCTCTTTTTCGCCGCGTTCATGCACGCGGGTGGGATCGTTCATAAACCGCCCTGAGGTGACGCCGAGTCACGGAAGTGTATAGCTGGGTGGTGCCTAGTTCAATGTGCCCCAACAGCTCTTGGACAGCTCGGAGGTCCGCACCGTTCTCGAGGAGATGGGTGGCAAAGCTGTGGCGCAAGGCGTGGGGGAACGTCCCGAGACGCCGCCTCACGACCCGTCTGATCCCCCGAGAGTCGAGCGGGCCGCCCCGAACGCCGAGCCACAGCCACATCGTGTCTGGAGTGCCGGCGGACTCCGAGAGACTGGGGCGCCCCCGCCTCAGGTACCGGTCGAGTGCGCGCAGCGCCTGTCCCCCGATCGGCACTGCCCGGTCTCGACCTCCTTTGCCTGTGACTCTCACGTACGAGCCCGACACGGCGTCAATGGTGAGCTGCGCCAATTCCGAGACACGCAGTCCGGTGGCGTACAGCATCTCGAGGATGGCGCGGTCTCGGAGATCCTTGGGTTCCGAACCATCGAGGGCGTCGAATGCCGAGGTGATGTCACGTTCGGGCAACGAGCGGGGAAGATTCCGCGGACGGCGCCGCTGCGACACCCCGGATGCAGGATTGGCTCCGACGAGGCCATGTCGCGTCGCATCGGTGAAGAAGGCACGCACCGACGAGGCTTTCCTGGCGATCGAGGAGGAGGCGTATTCCCGGGTCTGGAGCTGGGCGAGGAATCGCCTGATCGTCTTGCGTGAGACACCGCCGAGATCCTCAATCCCGAGACGATCACAGAAGGTGAAGAACTGGTCCAGATCGCGCCTGTAGGCAGCAACAGTGTTGGGCGAGAGCCCTCTCTGCACGCTGAGCCGCTCCAGATAGTCAGCGACGTTGCCCTCGAAGGGCGCCGGGGAAGTCACCGGTGCATGGTGACGCTCCCGACTACCCAGGTCAACAACCCGGCGGACCCAGCACCAGCGACAACTCCTCGATGAGGTCGTCCGGGTCGAGCACCGGATGGGCACCGTCGCGGATCAGCTTGTTGGTGCCCTCGGACGTTGCCCGGTCGACGTCGCCGGGAACCGCGAAGACGGGACGGTCCTGAACAAGCGCCGTTCCGGCTGTGATGAGAGCCCCTCCCGTCACAGCTGCCTCGACGACGACCACGGCGGCGGCCAGCCCGGAGATGATCCGGTTCCGAGGAGGGAATCTCCACGGCTCAGGAACAGTGCCAGGTGGGTACTCCGACACGACGGCTCCCCCACCCTCGACGAGTGATGTCGCCAGCCCGGCGTTCTCACCCGGATAGACCACGTCGATGCCGCTTCCCAGAACGGCCACTCCCCGTCCGCCAGCCGACACCGTCCCCTGATGAGCGGCCGCGTCGATCCCACGCGCCAGCCCGCTGACGAGCACCCAACCCGCCTCAGCGATAGCAGCGCCATAGCGACGCGCCAGCTTTCGACCGTAGGTCGTGCATCGTCTGGTGCCGACAACAGCGACCGCGGGTGCCTGCGGAATCCTCCCTTTGACGAACAAGCCGACCGCGGCGTCGGGCAGGTCCTGCAGCTGACTCGGGTATTCGCTGTCTCCGTGAGCTAGGAAGCGGACATCGAGAACTCGTAGCGCTTCCACATGGTCGGCAATGTCGGCACCAGCGGCGTCGCGTGCAGAATCGGGTACGCGGATCTGGCCACGGCGGATGGCGCGAACTGCACTGCCAACCGATCCTCTCTCGGAGATCAGCACACGTTGGCGGTCCGGGTGGAGACCTGTGAAGGCCATCCGCAACGCATCACTCATCGGGACGCTCTCGCAGGCTGAGCGCCTCCTCGACGTGGTCGGCAACGACAACATCGTTCTCGTCGAGGTCAGCGATCGTCCGAGCGACCCGCAGGATCCGCAACCACCCACGCGCCGACAGCCGGGCACCGGCCGACTTGGTTCTCAGGATGCCGGACACCTCCGACGCAGAGGGCAGCCCGGCGAGTTCATCGCGTCCGAGAGATGCGTTGAGAGACCCTCTGTCCGCTTGCCGCTTTCGCGCTGCGAGGACGCGTGCACTCATCGATGCAGAAGGCTCACCGGGAGGGCCGTCGAGGTCTTCGACGTCGACCCGGTCCACACCGAGGCGAAGATCTATTCGATCGAGAAGGGGACCCGAGAACCGGCGTCGGTATCGGGCTTTGATGGCAGGGGTGCACTCGCACCCGACGAGGCGGTCCTCATAGAAACCGCACGGACATGGGTTGGTTGCCGCGATCAGTTGGAACCGAGCCGGGAACCGAACGGAAGCGCCCTTGCGGGCCACGGTCACCGCACCCGACTCGAGAGGCTGGCGAAGGGCATCGAGGATGGTCGGAGGGAATTCCCCCAGTTCGTCGAGGAACAGGACGCCGTTGTGGGCCATCGTCACTTCGCCGGGCACCGGGATCCCGGAGCCACCGCCGATCAGCGCGGCCATGGTCGCCGAGTGGTGCGGAGCCCGGAACGGGGGGCGGGCAGGATCAGGCCGTTGCCGTCCCCCTGCTGCCCAAGCCAGTGCTGTTTCGAGTGCCTCCTCACCCTCGAGCTCAGGCAGGATTCCGGGCAGACATGAAGCCATGAGCGTCTTGCCGGCGCCAGGTGAGCCGCTCATCAGCACGTGGTGGCCACCGGCCGCCGCGATCTCGAGACCACGCCGGACGTCTTTCTGGCCGCGGATGGCGCTGAAATCGGGAGGAGGTATCCGGGCGCTCACCGGCGCCTCGACCGGGTCGGGAGTGTGGTCGCCTTCGAGGACCGCAACCGCCTCGGCGAGTGACGCCACTCCCACTGGTTCGACCCCTGGCACGAGACGGGCCTCGTGCACCGAATGTCGGGGCAGCAGCAGCGTGCTCTCGGCCTGATCCCGGGCGATCAACGCCGCGCCGAGCCCACCACGGGCCGAACGGATGGTCCCGTCGAGGGCCAACTCACCCAGCGCGACGACGCTATGCGTTGACGCGGTGATGCGTCGAAACGCCGCCAACAGGCCCAGGGCGATCGGCAGGTCGTAGGCCGAACCGGCCTTGGGAACGTCGGCCGGCGACAGGTTGACCACCACGTATCCACGCGGCGGACCAAGGCCAGATGCGATGAGCGCTGAAGTCACCCGCTGTTTGGCCTCACGCACCGCGGTGTCGGGAAGGCCGACGATCTGGAGGATGGTCTTGGAGCCACCGCCGGCGTGGACCTCGACCCGAAGCGGAACCGGTTCGACCCCCACGAGGACGACTGATGTGACCGACGCGAACATGTGCGCACCGTATGGGAGCCAGTAGGCGCGATCCATACCCTTGAGTCGGACCTAACCTTCCCGACGTGAGTCAACGGATCCTCGTCGTCTGCACCGGCAATCGGTGCCGATCTCAGATGGCCCATGGCTGGCTGCAATCGCTGCTTGGCGACGACGCAATCGTTCAGTCTGCAGGCACCGAACCCAAGGGCGTGCACCCCAAGTCGATCCTCGCCATGGCCGAGGTGGGTATCGACATCTCTGGTCACACCTCGGATCACATCTCGCAATACCTGGGCGAGGACTGGGATCTCGTCGTCACCGTCTGCGACTCGGCCAAAGAGACATGTCCAGTGGTCCCCGGAGCTCGCAATGTCATCCACCACTCGTTCGACGATCCCGACGACGAGACCCTGACAGAAGACCAGCAGTGGGCGCTGTTTCGGAGGGTCCGTGACGAGATCGGCGAGTGGGCTCAGGAGTTCGCACAAACGAACTAGATCGTTCGCCGACCGCCGTTTGGCCCTACACCGTTGGACCGTTCTGTGGTTCGCTGGTCACAGCGATTCGGCGAGGTCCGCTCTTGAGCGGTAACGGAAGGACGTGGATGATTCCACGTGCCCTAATGGGGGAATTCTCGGCCGGGGGTTGGAAGCCACGGCTTCGTGAGGCGACGCGGCTGCGTCGTCTCTTTCGCGCCAGGGAGGCGATCATGAGCACCACGCAGCGACGGTTCGGCTACATCTTGGGGATCACAGTGCTCGCCCTCGCTGCATCGGTGGTTTCGCCTGCCGCGTCCGTCGCGGCCGATGACATCGACGAGATCCTGGTTGAGGTCGACCTCGACGGCGGCAACCCCACGCCCGACATCGTTGGCGGCACCGAGGCGACGCCCGGTGAGTATCCGTTTGCGGTGGACATCGAGCTCGCGATCTACGCCAGCTACAGCCGCTGGTCGCCGATATTCGACAGGTTCGAGACCTACTCGATCAACGTGTTCAGGAAGTGTGCTGGCTCGCTATTCGACGATGAGTGGGTCCTAACCGCGGCTCATTGCTTCAACAGCGTTGAGATCGATGACAGCTCCTACCCCTACGGCACGTTCCGTGGGTCGGTGCACGTCGATGACCTCGAGCTTCACGTCGGACGCCACGATCTGACCACTGGCGCCGGCGAGACCTTCTCGGCATCGGCCGTCTTCGTTCATCCCGACTACACCGACGAGACGTCGGCGCCCTATGACATCGCGCTCGTCAGGCTCGACGGCTCCTCGGCCTACTCACCGGTAGAACTGGCAACGACCGCGAACGCAGGCCTGTACTCGGGTGGGACCACCGCGACGGCCATCGGGTGGGGCCATACGTCTCAGGGCGGATCGTCGTCGGACGTGTTGATGGAAGTCGCGATTCCAACGCTTTCGGACGCCACATGCTCGTTCATCCACGGTTCCGATTTCATACCGTCGATCGAGCTTTGTGCGGGCGACATCTACAACGGTGGTGAGGACACGTGTCAGGGAGACAGCGGCGGCCCCATTCTCGTTCCGGGCGGTTCTGGCTGGCTCCAGGCCGGTGTCACGAGCTGGGGTATCGGGTGCGCCACCATCGTGCCCGGCGTGTACACCGAGGTCGCGGCGTTCCGGGATTGGATCGACGAGACCATGTCGATCACACCGTTTGTTGCAGCCGAACCGGTGGCGGCGGAGTTCGACCCTACGGGGTCACATCTCGTCTATTGGGTCGACAACGAGTCTGGCGAACGTGCTCCATATTCGATCCCGATCGGCGGTGGAACACCCGTAGCGCTTGGAACCCCCACCCAGGCATACCAAGACGGGGTTGCGTTCACGTCGGACGGATCGACCCTGGTGTACGGCGTCGTTGATGCCTACACCGGCACTGGTATGGATATCTTTACGGTCCCGGTGGCGGGGCCAGATTCCAGCCGCGTGACGCTGGTCGAAGACCTTCCGTGGGGAGACGACCGCTATGACTGGATGCTGAGTCCGAACGACTCCGAGATCTTCTATCGCACCGACTTCGAAGGTGACATGCAGTGGCACCTGTACCGGGTGTCTCTCGCCGACGGAACCAGATCTCCCGTCAGCGGCGCCATGATCGCGTATGGCGACGTGACGGGCTTCGAC
>JABDMN010000365.1 GCA_013001485.1 Acidimicrobiia bacterium | reverse complement strand
CCCATCCGGAGCCCCATCCGCACCTTGGTGAAGATGTGGGGATCGGTTTCCCACAGGGCCCCCGATTCGCCTCGCCGCCGCATCCGCATTCCCTCATGGCGGCGCATCCACCCGATGATGCGGGCCTCGACCGTGTCCCGGCTGCCGTGGACGATGCGGCTCTCGGTGATCGACGGGGGAGCGAACAGCCGGTCCAGCAGCGTCGTCTCGGGACGGGTCAGATCGGTTTTGGCCTCCGCAATGGCGCGACGGAGGTGCTCCTGGTCGATACCGAGCTCGGTGGCGATGCGTTCGAGAGCGGGCTCCTCGAGCGCTGGCATCGCCAGGTCCTCGTCGACCTGTAGTTCCACGGCGCGCCGGATGATGCGCTCCACCTGGGCAGCGTCGAGAGCCTCCGCGACCCGTTCGGCCGACTCGCGCTCGGACGGCCGTTGTGCCTTCTGCCACTCCTGGGTCATGTATGAAGTATCGCAAGGCGTGCGAGGTACTGCCTACGGTGCCAGCCGTGGACGCATACCGGCAGATAGCCCCAACCGTGTTCGTCGCATTCGGTGTCACGCTTCCCGAGCTGTTCGAACACGCAGCGTCCGCCGGCTTCTCGCTTGTGGCTGACCCCGCAACCATCACCCCGACCTACTCGTGGCCCGTGGTCGCACCGGGTGACACGATGGACGAATTGCTCGTCAACTGGATCGGTGAGCTGGCTTTGGTCGCTCACGAGGAGGGCATAGTCCCCTCGTTCTTCGTGGTCGATCGGCTTGAGGAGGGTGGGGTGCAGGGCTCGTTGTCGGGGTTGCCCCGGGATCAGGAGGACACAGGAGGCAGGCTTCACGGGTTGACCGACCCCAAGCCGTCGATCGTTGTCGTGCCCGATGGGTTCTGGGCCGAGGTCCACTTCGACCACCGGCAGTAGTCGCGGTGGCCACAAGGTCACGGTTCTTCACCTCAGGGGTCAAAGACTTGCGACCAAGAAACTGAAACCAATTGCCGCGGAATGGGTCTTACCCGTGGATACAGTTTCTGTGAGTTACTTCGAGGAGGAAGTCAACAATGCTCAAGGAGTTCAAGGATTTTGCCCTAAAGGGCAATCTCATCGAGGTCGCCGTCGGTCTCGTTCTCGCTCTCGCCTTTGCCGCTCTGATCGGCTCGTTGGTCGAGGACGTGCTGATGCCGATCGTCGCAGCCATCTTTCGACAGCCGGATTTCGCTGGTCTGACCATTGACGTTGGTGACAGCAGCATCTTCTACGGCAGGTTCATCAATGCGGTCATCACCTTCGTGCTGGTGGCATTCGCGTTGTTCATGTTCGTTGTGAAGCCGTACAACACGCTCAAGGCTCGTCAGGCTTCAGGTGAGGGCGACGCCCCGGCACCGGCCGAGGACATCACGCTGTTGCGTGAGATCCGCGACTCGCTGGCCAAGTAACCAATCACCTAATCCATTGAGACTGGGGCCGGGTTCATCCGGCCCCTTTCTCTTTGCCGGAATCGACGACGAGAACCGAGCGTTGGGGACTATCGAGCTACAAGGAGCACGATGAAAGCGACATGGAACGGCGCCGTGCTGGCGCAAAGCGACGACACCGTGGTGGTCGAGGGCAATCACTACTTCCCGCCACAGGCGATCAACCGCGACTACTTCACCGACAGCCCGCAGAGTTCAGTGTGCCCGTGGAAGGGCACGGCCAGCTACTACGACGTGGTTGTCGACGGCGAAGTGAACGCCGGAGCCGCCTGGTACTACCCAACCACCAAAGAGGCAGCTGCCGAGATCGAGGGATTTGTCGCCTTCTGGAACGGCGTCGAGGTTTCGGCCTAGCGCAGCACCAGGATCGCCACGCCGATCCCCATATAGATGAACCCGATCAAGATGATCAGGTTGATCTCTGCCGGTTCGACCCGGCTCTGCTCCCACTTGTAGCCCTTGCGTAGACCCAGCAACGCCCACACGATCGGGCCGATGATCCATACGGCCATGCCGACCACCATCACGCTGTATGCAATGAACGAACTGAACGGCACCGGGTCGCAGGGGAAGGCGGCGCTGGTGAACCTCTGGCACACGTCGGGATAGCTGGGGTGCACTAGGGCGGCGAAAGCCGACGTGACCGCCAGGCCACCCACGACGAACGCCACCCAGGTGATGACCCGTTTTCTCAGCGGCGGGAGCGGGTCGTAGAAGCGGGACTTGGGCGTTCGCTGGTCGCTCATCGGCGACCCCAGCGTACGTGGCTCAGCGCAGAGGGTCGCGACGACGGATCGCCGGGAGGTTCTCCTCGACGGCACGTCGACGAATCGGCCGGCCCTCCAGCCGCGATTCCGCCTCGCTCAACAGGCGAACGAGACGGTCCACCTGTGCGCGCAAACGCCTGTTCTCCTCAGTGAGCCGGATGACCCTTCGTACGCCTTCGAGGTTCATCCCCTGGCCCGTCAGCTCTTGGATCATGCGAAGCCGACCGATGTCCGCGTCGGAGTAGCGGCGAGTGCCCCCGGGAGTCCGGTACGGCTCGATGAGCCCGCGGCGTTCGTAGATGCGCAGCGTTTGAGGGTGCATGCCGGCCAGCTCGGCAGCAACCGAGATGATGTAGACGGCATGGGTTCGCTGGCTCATGTCACACCCCCAGGTGCTTGCGGGGATTGTCTCCCGCCGGCTGATCGCGAAGCTTCTCGAGGAGGGCACGCTCCTCGTCGGTGAGTGCCTGTGGCACCGCCACCTCCACTGTTACCAGGAGATTCCCCGTGCGGTCCTTGGCGTCGGTGACGCCGCGACCCTTGACCTTGAACCTCTTGCCCGACGGGGTGCCTGTCGGGATGCGCAGCTTGACCGATCCGTTCAGGGTGGGAACCGTGATCTCGGCCCCGAGGGCGGCTTCCATATAGGTGAGCGGAACGTCGATGGTGAGGTCGCGGCCCCGACGACTGAAGATCGGGTGGTCGGCGACGTGCACAGTGATGTACAGGTCTCCGTTGGGGGCGCCGTTGGCACCGGGCCCGCCCTTTCCACGCAGGCGCACCCGGGCACTGTCGGCGACTCCCTTGGGAACCTCGAACTTCACCCGCTTGCCGTCGACCTGCACTTCGCGCGTCGTGCCGGAAACCCCCTCGTGGAACGAAATGCTGATGCTGGTGGCGAGGTCACGACCGGGTTGAGGCCTGTTGCGACGTCCGGCTCCTCCGAACAGGTCGCCAAACCCGCCGAGAAGGTCCTCCATCTGGCTGCCGCCGCCCCCTCCAAACAGGTCTTCCACGCGCACGTACTGTTGGTTTCCACCGGGGCCACCGACGAAATAGCCCATCTCGCGAGCGTGGTCGTACTCCTTGCGCTGCTCGGCGTCACCGAGAACGTCATAGGCCTCGTTGGCGTCCTTGAACTTGGCCTCAGCCCCTCCGTTGTCCGGGTTGGCGTCGGGGTGGTGCTGCTGGGCGAGCTTTCGGTATGCCTTCTTGATGTCGCGTTGAGACGCGTCCTTGGGAACGCCGAGGAGGGCGTAGTAGTCCTTCTCCAGCCATTCCTTACGCATCGTCGCCGGCATGATCGACCTGTACGAGGGTTGGTCGCAGCACCCGGCTCTTGAACAGGTAGCCGCGTCGCAGCTCCTGGGCGACGACGAGGGCTCCGTCACCACCCACGGGTCCCGTCACCGCCTCGTGGTACATCGGGTCGAAAGGCTTGCCTGCCGCTTCGATGACCTCCAGGCCCTCGACGCCAAGTGCGTTCATGAGCGTGGCGTAGGTGCCGTTGAGCCCATCGAGGATCTTCTCCTCTGCAGGGGTCTGGGTCTCGTAGGCGAGAGCGGCGTCGAAGTTGTCGAGAGAGGGGAGCACCGCTTCGATGACCCGCTGACCGGCTCGATCCACGGTCTCCGTGTGGTCACGGGCCACCCGTTTGCGATAGTTCTCGAACTCAGCGGCCAGGCGCTGCAGGGCTTCGAGCCGTTCGCCTGAGGCAACTCGCTCAGCCAGCAGCGTTTCCAGCAGCATCGATCGCGCTTCCTCCGGGTCGTCGGGAAGCTCGAGACCAAGTGCCTCGGGGCTCACGGCGTCCGGATGGAGCGGAGTGTCCTCGACGATTTCAGCCGTGACCAGCTCCTCGGCGTCGCCGGGGGTCCAGTCCTCGAGGCCCTCACGTTCGTGGGCCTCGAGGTTCTTCCTCTCGTCGTTCACGATTCGTCGTCCTCCACGATCTCGGCCTCGACGACGTCGTCGTCACCATCAGGTGCGGCATCCTCGCCGGTCTCGGTCTGGGACGCTTCGTAGATCTTCTGGCCCAGCACCTGAGATGTGGTGAGCAGATCCTGCGTCGCCGTTCGCAGCGCTTCGGCCCCGGAGTCTTCGGTGAGCATCTTGCGCAACTCCGTGATCTTGTCCTGGATGGGCTGGCGCTCATCGTCGGACAACTTGTCGCCGTGCTCTGACAGCTGCTTCTCGACCTGATAGGCCGTGTGGTCGGCGGCGTTGCGGGCCTCGGCGGCCTCTTT
The DNA here is from genome assembly GCA_013001485.1 of Acidimicrobiia bacterium. GTDB lineage: Bacteria > Actinomycetota > Acidimicrobiia > Spongiisociales > UBA5794 > JABDIW01. The sequence continues at coordinate 581 of JABDMN010000365.1, read as the reverse complement.
CCGCTCGGCATCCTCGGCGGCATACGACTCGGCGTCGTTGATCATCGAGTCGATGTCATCCTGGGCCAGGGCAGTGCCACCGGTGATCGTCACCTGCTGGCTCTGGCCGGTACCGAGGTCCTTCGCGGATACCGCGACGATGCCGTTGGCGTCGATGTCGAAGGTCACCTCGACCTGGGGGAGTCCGCGCGGCGCCGGTGGGATACCGGGCAGCTTGAAGCGACCAAGCGACTTGTTATCGGTCGCCATAGCCCGCTCACCCTGCAGCACGTGGATCTCGACCTCTGGCTGGTTGTCGGCAGCGGTCGTGAAGATCTCCGACCGACGAGTAGGGATCGTCGTGTTGCGCTCGATCATCTTGGTGAACACGCCGCCCTCGGTCTCGACACCAAGGGTCAGTGGGGTCACGTCGAGCAGCAGGATTCCGGACACGTCTCCCTTGAGAACCCCGGCCTGAATCGTAGCACCGAGTGCAACGACCTCGTCCGGGTTCACGGTCTGGTTCGGGTCCTTGCCGGCCAGTTCCCTGGCCAGTGCCTGGATGGCGGGCATGCGGGTCGAGCCACCGACCAGGATCACGT
>JABDMN010000360.1 GCA_013001485.1 Acidimicrobiia bacterium | reverse complement strand
GGCTCGACCACATCGGGGCGACACTCCGGCACGCCGACGACATCACCGGGTTCGAGCGGACCCGACCCGGCTTCAAGCCGACCCTGGGTCAGACACCGACGACCTGATTGAGCAGGTCGGGCCGGTCGGTGACGATGCCGTCCACACCGAGCTCGAGGAGGCGCCTCATCTCTGCTTCCTCGTTGATCGTCCAGCAGTGGACCTGCGCGCCAGACCGATGACAGGTCTCGACGAATCGCTCATCGACAACCGTCACACCGTTCATCGTCACCGGCACCTGGTAGGCGGCATACGGTGACGACACCGTGCGCCCCAGTCGTGCAGCAGACAGCATCCGGAGGACCGCGGCGGGGCCGGCCGACACGGCAACCGACCCTCGGCTCACCCTGCGGAACCGGCGAACCCGATTGTCGAAGAACGAGCCGATCAGGGTGGTGTCCTGACGACCAAGCCCGGCGATCACTTCCCATACCGCCCACTCGATACCGGATGCCTTGAGGTCGATGTTGAACCGAATGCCGGGGAAGTGCTCGAGGACCTCTGAGAGCAGCGGGATGCGTTGTCCGCGTCCTCGCCAGGGGTGGCCCTCGTCGGCGGCGTGGTGGTACCCCGCGTCGAGGTGGCGTAGATCGTCCCACCGCCATTCGGAGACCCTTCCGGTCCCGTTGGTCAACTGGTCCAGGGTTGCGTCGTGGAAGACGACCACCCTGCGATCGGCTGTCATGCGCACGTCGGTCTCGACGTATTGGTACCCGAGGTCGGCAGCACCTCGAAACGCCGCCATCGTGTTCTCCGGCCACAACACCCGGCTGCCTCGATGGGCGAGGCGGATCGGTCGCTCGGCGTCGAGATAGGGCACGGGGGTCATCCTCGCAGCGGCCTGCCGCCGGCGACGACCTGCCAGATGTGATCCCCATCGGGACGGTAGGACAGGTCGACGTGATGGTCGGTGTCGAGCACGACGAGGTCGGCTCGCATCCCGGGTGCGATCACACCCCGATCGGCAAGCTGCAGCGCCCGGGCTCCACCGAGCGTGGCAGCCCACAGCGCTTCACTCGGCGACAGGCCCATCTCCAGGACTCCGAGCGCAACCACGAAGGGCATGGTCTCCAGATAGGAGGTGCCGGGATTGCAGTCGGTGGCCAGAGCCAGTTCGACCCCCGAGTCCCACACCGCCCGTCCTCCCGGGAAGGGGAGCCGCATCGTGAGTGAAGCCCCGGGCAAGAGCACGGCCACCGTCCCGGCTCGACGCAGGGCCTCTAGGTCGGCTGCTGTTGCATGATCCAGGTGGTCGGCGCTCGCCGCGCCCATGGCAGCGGCCATCTCCGCTCCCCCTGCCCTGCCCGTCTGGTCGGCGTGGACCCGCAGGCCGAGACCGTGGGCCGAGGCCGTGTCGAGCACCATGCGGCATTCGTCGGCGGAGAACCCCACCGGATCGCAGAACACGTCGCAGAAAGCAGCCCGGCCCGCCAGCATCGGGATCACCTCGCCCATCACGAGCTCGAGGTACGAATCCCGGCTGGTCCCCTCCGGCGTGGCGTGGGCGGCGAGGACGGTGGTGACGACATCGACCGGAGTCGCCGCGGCTAGAGCCTCGATGACGTCGACCATCTTCGACTCGGTGGCCAGATCGAGCCCGTAACCCGTCTTGATCTCCACGGTTGTGGTCCCCGCTCCGATCATCCGATCGAGACGCGCCGAGGACGCCGCCACCAGTTCGTCCCGAGAGGCGGCCCGGGTTGCATCGACGGTCGCACGGATCCCTCCACCGGCAGCCGCGATCGACTCATAGGTCTCGCCGCCGAGACGCCGGGAAAACTCCGTCGCGCGATCCCCGGCGAAGACGAGGTGGGTGTGGGCGTCCACGAACCCCGGCACGACCGCACGTCCTTCACAATCGATGGTCTCGCGGTCTCGCAACTCTCGAGGCAGGTCGGTCCGGGAGCCGACCCATTCGATCCGGGTTCCGTCGAGCGCAACGACCGCGTCCTCGACGTGGTCGACGGTCCTGGCGGCCGTCGGGGAGAACAGCCGGCCGATGCCGGTCAGCAGGCGTGCGGTCACCGGGGGATCCGGACGCCTCGTTGCTCGGCGACCTCGATGGCCCTGGGGTAGCCGGCATCCACGTGACGCATCACTCCGGTGCCTGGGTCGTTGGTCAAGACCCGGGAGAGCCGCAACGCTCCCTCATCGGTGCCGTCGGCGACCACCTGCGCCCCGGCATGGATCGACTTGCCCATGCCTACGCCACCGCCATGGTGCACGGCGACCCAGGCCGCCCCGGATGCCGTGTTGAGCAGGGCATTGAGTATCGGCCAATCGGCGATCGCATCGGACCCGTCGCGCATCGCCTCGGTCTCTCGATACGGCGACGCCACAGACCCGGAGTCGAGGTGGTCTCGGCCGATCACGATGGGCGCCGAGATCGTGCCCTCGGCGCCCAGTCGATTGAAGGCGAGTCCCGCCCGATCGCGTTCGCCGTAGCCGAGCCAACAGATGCGGGCCGGCAATCCCTGGAAGAGGACCCGTTCGGCAGCCATCTCGAGCCATCGATGCAGCGGCCGGTTGTCGGGGAAGAGGTCGCCAATGGCGCGATCGGTTGCTGCGATGTCACCTGGGTCACCCGACAGAGCGACCCAGCGGAAT
>JABDMN010000357.1 GCA_013001485.1 Acidimicrobiia bacterium | reverse complement strand
GCCATCCGTCGCCAGAGCGCCGGGAACGAACCCGGCCGGGACCGAGTCGCCCAGTGCCAGGTAGGTGCCACCATCGTCTTCGATGACCTTGCTCTTCTTGATGAGTTCCTCGAAGGTCTTGGCGATTTCCTTGTGGCCCTTCTCTGACGGGTGGATGTCAGGTCCGGTCGGCAAGGGGTTCGGCGAGAGGACGTACTCGCCGTGGTCCTTCTCGCACATCAGGGTGAGTTTGCAGATCTCCTTGACGTTCTTGGGGATCTTGCTGCCCTTGGTCTCGAACGTCTTGAACGCTGTCTCGACGTCGACGACATGTACGCCAAAGGCGTCGTATATCGCCTCGAGGGTGCCGTTGAAGGCGGTAGTCAATCCCAGGGAGCTCGCAGCGAGAGCTTGGCCATCGGGCCCGTCGACCCAGAAACCCAGGTTTGGGTTGTAGTAGTTCATCGCCACGATGGGAACATCGCCTGCGGCGGCCTGGAGAGTTCCGAGGATCATGGGCAGGTTGGTCGCGATTTGGCCAAGTTGTTCCACTATGCAGAGGTTGAGTGCGTCGGGGTCAGGCTCGGTGGGGTCGCATGCCAGGATGTCATTGGCGCCAATGGTGAGCGTGATCAGCTCGACTTCTCCAGGGTTTGCGTCGAGGAATGCCGCAGCGGCATCCAGCTGGGACGGGCCACCTGGCGGGAGTTGAGCAAACGGTCCGTAGCAAGCGGACCCGAATGGGGATGCTCCGCCGACGCCAGAAATCATCTCAATGGTGTCGTCACCCGGACACGACAGGTTGATGAGCGTGTCGAGCTTGTACTTCTTCTCCAGCTTGTCGAACAGAACGTTCGCATAGCCGTCATCGGTGATCGGCTCGCCCGGGCGGAACCCGGAGGCGACTGAATCGCCAAGAGCCAGATAGACCCCACCGTCGCCGATCTCGTCTTCCCCGCTGCCGTGGTGATCGGCCAGTGCGGGTGCTGCGCTCAACGCTCCCATGAGGAGAGAGAGCGCCAGCAGAATTGCCACGCGGTTGCGCATCGAATGAACCCCTTCGCTCGGTCCCGAGAGCGTAGCCAATCACTCTCAGTGTTCGCTGGGCGATCAGCGGGTGACGCCCACCGCGGCCAGGTCTGCTTCGAGTTGCTCGGCGCTCTCGAAGTGGATGGTGCGCATCCCGGTCGAGGTCGCGCACTCGAGGTTGAGGGCTCGGTCGTCGATGAAGACACACTCCGTGGCCGTCTTCTGAGTGAGGTCCAGGGCGAGGCGATAGATCTCCTCGTCGGGCTTCTTCGCTCCGACGTAGCACGAGCTGACGAACACGCTGAAGATGTCACGCAGACCGAACTCGTCGATCCGGTGCTCGTTGATGGCTCGTGACTCGTTGTTCAGCGTCGCCAGCACGTACTCGCCAGAACGCGCCAGCTCGTGGACGAAGTCGAGGGTGTCGCCGAGACGCTTCGACTGGCGGTACATGCAATCCACCATCTCGTCCTGGGTGAAAGGCCGTGACCGGTAGAAGACCGTTCGTTCCAGGTATGTGTCGAGGTCGATGGCGTCGGTCTCAAACGCGTCGGCGACGAAATCGTGCCGATCCTGAAATTCCTCCCAATCGAGGCCCAACTCGTCGATGGCGGCTCGTCGGGAGTGGCGGTCCCAACCGTTGGTCAGCAATACGCCGCCGATGTCGAAGAACAGGGTGCTGACGTCAGCCACGAGAGCCCAGGAGGACACGGGCGAGGTTCCCGAGCTTGCCACCCAGGTTGATGCGCAGCACCCGGCGCCCGGCCTGCGTCATGGCGTGGTAGTCGCCGAGGGCCTGAGCCGAGATCAAGTCCCGAAAACCGTGGGTGCTTCCCGGGATGTCGATGTCCAGAAGCGGTTCGTCGACGATCTGGATGAAGCAGCCGCTAGGTGGGCCCCCCTTGTGGAGTTGACCGGTCGAGTGGAGGAACCGTGGCCCGTACCCGAGGGTCGTGGCGACACCGGCCCGCCGCCCGACCTGCATCCGGATGGTCTGGAGTGCCTCGGTGGTCGTTTCCGAGTTCGGCAGATATGCCTGGATGCCCAGGTAGTCCCCGGGCTGAACCGACTCCACGATGCCGGTAATGGCCTCTCCCAGGTTGTCGTCACCGGCGGCGGTCTCGGTGGCCGGGTCGAGCGCCCCGCCTTCCATTGCTTGCTTGGCAAGAGTCTTCGCCGCCTGGACGTCGGGCTGGTCGAACGGGTTGATGCCGAGGACGGCTCCGGCAACCGCTGTGGCGAACTCCAGTCGGTACATCTCGGCGGCCAGCTCGGTACCACCGTCGAGTGTGAACCTGATCACGGGATGGCCGGCGGCCTGGAGGGCGTCGAGGGTCGGGGAGTGGCCTTCGTTGGCCAGGGCGTAGGACACGAAAACTCGGTCGTCGCCGTGGTCGCTGCGGGCGGGCTCATCGGCAATCGGCACGATGCCGACCCCTCCCTTTCCCGTCGACTCGGCGATGAGCTGCTCGATCCATGCCGGGACGGCAGAAAGGCCGGGCGATGTCAGCAATGTGACCTTGTCACGGCCGGCGAGAGCCAAAACGCCCAGAGTCGCTCCCAGACGCAGACCAGGGTTGTCCGTGGTGTCTTGCTTGCAGGCGTCGGCAATGGCTTGCGCACTCACTGCCAACGCCGCAATCGGTGCCCCGACGACGGCAGCCGGCACCATCCCGAAGTCGGTGAGGGCTGAATACCGGCCACCGACGTCGGCTGGCGTGAAGAAGGTGTTGCGGTACTGGTTCTCGAACGCGAGCCGCTCCAGATCGCTGTCGGGATCGGTGAGAGCCACGAAGTGCTGACCGGGCTCGTCGGTGGAGCCGGACACCTTCTCGAAGAAGTACGAGGCGAGGGACATGGTTTCGACCGTGGAACCCGACTTCGAGGCGATGAGGAACAGCGTCTTCAGCGGCTCGATGCGGCCGACCACCGCCCGGATCGCCTCGGGGTGGGTGGAGTCGAGAACGATCAGCTCGGGGGAGCCGGTGCCGAACGTGGTGGCGAACACCTCGGGGGCCAACGACGATCCGCCCATCCCCAACAGCACGACATGACGGAACGCCGACGCCTCCGCGGCGAACTCGATGAGGTCTGGGATGCGGTCGTCGAGCCCGTAAGGCAGCTCGAGCCAGCCGAGGCGATCGGTCAGCTCGGGAAGCGGCTCGGCGGCCCAAACCGTGTGGTCCCGGTCCCAGATCCTGCTCGCCGTGCCAGCTGCAGCCAGGTCCGAGATCCGCTGCTCGGCTGCGTCGGCGTGTCCGCCGAGCGCGTACTCGGTGGACGTCATCGCAGGCGCTCGATCTCCGACGCCAGCGCCGACATCAACTCGTCGAACGATGTTGAGAACTTGCCGACGCCCTCCACCTGCAGCTCCTCGGTTGCCTGGTCGAGGTCAACCCCGACGTCAGTCAGCATGTCGATGGTCTCGAAGACTCCGTCCGGGTCGTCGAGTACGGCACCGGCGGTCACCGTCCCATGGTCTTGCAGCGCCTCGAGCGTGGCGGGAGGGAGCGTGTTCACCGTGTCGGCGCCGATGAGCGGCTCGACGTAGAGCAGATCGTTGTACTCCGGGTTCTTCGTCGACGTCGATGCCCACAGCACCCGTTGCGGCCTGCCTCCAGCTTCGCGAAGCCCGGCGAAGTCGTCGCCTTCGAAGATCTGCAGGTACCGGTGGTACACCGACCGAGAGTTGGCGACTGCCACAGTTCCGCGCAGCGCCATGGCCTCGTCTGTTCCGATCTTCTCCAGCAGTGCATCGATCTTCGCATCGACGCGAGAGACGAAGAACGATGCAACCGACGCCACCCGACGCGGATCGGGGGCGTTGGCCAAACCATCTAGGTAGGCCTGAGCGACGGCTTCGTAGTGGTCCATCGAGAACATCAACGTGGCATTGACGTTGATGCCCGATCCGATGAGTTCGGTGATCGCAGGGATCCCGGCGGGAGTCGCCGGCACCTTGATCATGAGGTTGGGCCGATCCACGAGGTTCCAGAGACGCCTCGCCTCCGAGAGCGTCGTCTCGGTGTCGTGGGCGAGATGGGGAGAGACTTCGAGCGACACGTACCCGTCGAGTCCGTCGGTGTCGCGATACACGTCGGCGAACGCATCAGCGGCCCGCCGGATGTCTGCAATGGCGAGGTGCTCGTAGACCTCCTCGACCGGGGCGTCGGGATGTTCGATGAGGTAGGACGAAATGGCTGAGTCGTAATCGTCGGACCCGGCGATGGCCTGATGGAAGATCGTCGGATTCGAGGTGAGGCCCCGCAAGCCGTCAGAGATCATCGAGTCCAGCTCACCGTTGTCGAGGATCTGGCGGCGGATGTAGTCCAGCCAGACCGACTGACCGACGTCGGCGAGGTCGCGAAGCATGCTCATTGGGTCCTTCCGGTGGCGTCTCGACCGAGGCTAACCGGGGCAGGTCCCGGAATAGTCCCGACCGTCAGCGGCGAAACACGCGGAACACGCCGCCCCAGATCATGAGGCCGACGCCGACCACGACGAGCGCCGCGGGGATGAGGGGACCACCAGGGAAGTCGCGACCCTCTGGCGGCGTCGTTGTTGTCGTCGTCTGGGCAGCCGTCACCGTCGTGCTGGTGGTCGGCGCTTCGGTGGTGGTTGTGGTGGCTGCGGTCGTCGTGGTCTCGGCCACGGTGGTGGTCGTCGCGGACGTTGCCGTGTCGGTTGTGGCCTCGGTCGTTGTCGTTGCATCGCTTGTGGTGGTGGCCTCAGTCGTGGTGGTCGTCGTTCCGGACCCTTCGACGACACCGATCTCGATGCGGTTGACCTCGTCTCCGCCGACCACCTCGATGATGGCCATGGTGCCGCTCTCAGGTATCGAGCTGACGACGACGGTCACAGACCACGAACCGGTGCCACACGGCTGGGGGCCGTCACTCGTGGTGTATTCGAGCGCCTCGGGCTCGAAGGTCAGGCATGAGTCACCTTCGACGGACTCGACGGCGATCGTCACTGGCTCATTGGTCTTCGCCTGTGCAGGAGACACAGACACGATGTCAGCGGCGGCAGCGGCCGGGATCCATAGGGATGTCGCCACCAACCCGGCCACGGCGAGTCCTCGCCTCACTCGGTCAGCTCCTTGGCCACCCGCTCGGCATGCCCCTTGGCCCGCACGTTGTACCAGGCCTGCTCGACGGTGCCACCAGCGTCGAGAACAATCGTCGAGCGGATGAGGCCCTCGTATTCCTTGCCGTAGTTCTTCTTGATTCCCCAGGCGCCGTATGCATCGGCCATCACATGGTCGGGGTCGGACAGGAGGCTGAACGGGAGCTCGTACTCGGCGCGGAACTCGGCGAGCTTCTCTGGCGCGTCGGGGGAGACCCCGAGAATCTCGTACCCGGCCTTGTAGAACGTGTCGTGGCGGTCGCGGAAGTCACAGGACTCGGCGGTGCACCCGGGGGTGAACGCCTTGGGATAGAAGAACAGGACCAGCGGGTGGCCGGCGTAGTCATCGAGCGTGACTGTCGTGCCTTCGTCGTCTGTGGCGCTGAAGTAGGGCGCTTCTGCGCCAGTTTCGAGTTTCATTTGGTTCTCCGGTTGTGGTTTGCAGAGGCTACCGAGCCTCGAGCGCGGCCCTGTCGATGTGGATCGGGGTGCCTTCGGAGTGCAGCCGGAGCTGCCCGCAGGCTGCGTCGATTTCCTGTCCACGAGTGTCTCGCAGCGTCGCATTGACTCCCTCGATGCGGAGCTCGTCCATGAACACCGCCACGCGGTCGGCTGACGGAGGGAGGTCGGACGACAGCGGTGTCGGATTGAGGGCGATGACGTTGACGTGGGCCCGCAGGTCGG
>JABDMN010000351.1 GCA_013001485.1 Acidimicrobiia bacterium | reverse complement strand
CCGCAAGGGCTTCGGCTACCTCTACGGCACTGCCGCGGGGAATGAGGTCGCCGCTTTTCCAGCCTACGGCCAGGATGGCGATGGGCTCGTTGTTCTCGTGGACGGGGAGCAGCATGGCGGCATGGCCACCCAGGGTTTCCACCGACCCCCAGGGTGACCCTGGTACGTCATCGACACGGATGGCTTGTCCCTCCGTCATGACCTGCTCTAGCTCCCGGGCATCAGCTGCCGGAATCGCTAGCGAACTCGAGTACGGGCCTGCAGAGGAGAAGCCTCCTCGTTGGTCGGGCAAGAAGAGGACCGCGCCGGTGGAACCCAGCAGTTCGCGGTAGATCTTGTTGATTCCACCGACGAGCTGATCCAACGATCCAGCTTCCAGTGCTTCGGCAAGGTTCACCAAGAGCCGTGCTCGCGGCGAGTGTGCCCGCGATCGATCGCCAGGGATGATGGCTTCGGCCGTATCGCCGGGAACGATCTCATCGCTGGCCGGCAAGCTGAGGGTGAAGATCGCGCCTTCCCGACCCGGATTCTCGAGGATCAGGTCGCCGTCCATGGCTCGGGCCAGCTGGAGGCTCAGCGAAAGCCCCAAGCCGAGACCTTCTGTACTGCCGGCGGAATCGAAGACTCGTGCAGCGCGGTGAGCCGGGATACCGGGGCCCGAGTCCTCGAAAGAGGCGGTCATGAACTCATCGTCGCGTGAGAGGGTGATGCGAACGTCTCCATCGGGTGCGTAGCGCCCGATGTTCTGGACGAGGTTGTTGACGATCTGCATCACCAACTGAGGATCGCCGATCGCTACAGCCTGGTCACCAGGGGATAGATAGCACCGGTTGGCCACCTGAGGCTCTCGCGAAATCGCCTTGCTGATGGTGCTGCGAAGGTTGGTTGGGACAGCATCAGGCGTGAGCACTGCCCGATCGAGGCGGGACCGGGCATGCAGATTGCCAACAAGGTGCAAGAGGTGATTTGCATCTGAGTGGGCGGCAATCAGCAGTTCGTCCACTTCCGACGGTTCCAGTGGGATCGTCGACTCGGTCAGCAGCTCCAGGGTGCCCAGGATGCCGGTGAGCGGGGTGCGCAACTCGTGCGATACCTCGGCGATGAGATCGACTTCGCCGTCGGGTTCGTCGCGTACGAGCCAGGCAGCGGTGGCGGTGGCTACAGCTGCCGCATTCGGGCCCACGATCCAGACCACATCGAGCCCGACGATGGCCGCCACGAGACCGGCTGCGGCCAATGCGGCCGTAGCGACGAGGAAGCCGCGGCGAAGTTGGGTGTTCGAAGTCGATTGCATGTCTGCGTATGTATCGGCGTCGAGGAGCGCCCGGTTGAGAGTTGCCCGGCTAGATCTCGGTGAGGCAGTCGCTGCTTCCCGTGACATGCGGAGTGACCACAGGCACGGTCTTCGCATTGGCGGATTCGAGGAGGCCGGAGACGATGCCCTGATCCAGTTTGCACACAATCTCGGGATGATTCGATGCGGCTTCGCCAAACGGGCAGAAACGAGTGACGATCACTCGATCGGCAGCGTTGGCTTCGCTCTCAAAACCGACACCCATCAGCACCTTCGCTACCGCGGTGACCGCCGTCTCGAAGCCGGCGTCCTTGGCGAGGCCGACTTCGGCTGCCAGTTCGCGTCCGTATTCGCGTCCAACCTCCTCAGCGATATCTGCCGCAGTGTCGGGGGCAACGCGCTCGACCACTCGCGCTAGAAGCTCGGCGAGGAGATCGTATCTCCGGAGCGGAAACTGCACAGAGATCTCTTTGTCGGTTGTCTCGTAGTACTTGGCCGGGCGTCCGGCGCCGGGGCCGCGACGCTCCCCGCTGTGGCGTTGTGTGACCCGGAGATAACCGTCGGCGACGAGGCGATCGAGGTGGTGGCGGGCGACGTTAGTGTGAATGTCGAACAGCTCGGAGATCTGCGCAGCCGTGACCGGTTCGATTGACTCTCGGACGGTGATGTAGATGCCCCGTCGCGTAGCGTCGCCGAGTGTTGCGGCCAGGTCGCCGATCTGCTGGTTGAGCTGTGTTGTGTCCATCGCAGGCCCGGGTCAATTGCGGTTCTGGGCCTAACTATAGTTTCTATCTACTACGCCCATAGGAGAAGTACGAAGTGATCGATGTCGCAGCGTTGCGGGCCGCGATCGGCCAGGTCGAGGACCCGGAGATCCACCGCACACTCGAGGAATTGAACATGCTGCGTGAGGTCGAAGCCGACGACGACGGCTCGGTCCGTGTCCTCGTCGCCCTCACCATCCCGGGCTGCCCCCTCAAGGACAAGCTCAATCAGGACGTTACGGCCGCGGCGATGTCTGTCACGGGTGTCAGCAGCGTCGCCGTCTCGTTCACTTCGATGACCGACGAGGAACGAAACGAGTTGACCAAGGATCTTCGCGGCGGCGTCGAACCCACCGAGATCCCCATCGCCCGGGCCGGAAGCAAGACCCGGGTCATCGCAGTGTCGTCGGGCAAGGGAGGGGTGGGCAAGTCATCGGTCACCACCAACCTCGCAGTCGCGCTAGCTCGGGCCGGACACAGCGTCGGCGTCATGGATGCCGACGTTTGGGGCTTCTCGATCCCGCGGATGTTGGGCGTGGACCGGCCGCCGACGGTCGTCGACGAGGTCCTGTTCCCCCCGGAGGTGCATGGCGTCAAGGTCATGTCTATGGATTTCTTTGTTCCCGACGACCAGGCAGTCATCTGGCGGGGCCCCATGCTCCACAAGGCAATGGAGCAATTCCTGGCTGATGTGCAT
>JABDMN010000334.1 GCA_013001485.1 Acidimicrobiia bacterium | reverse complement strand
GGCCCAGCTCGAGGTCGAGATCGGCCTCCCCCAGCGCACCGAGTATCCAAGCGCTGAGAAGGAGACCATCGCCGTCCATGAAGCAGGTCACGCCACGGTGGCCTACCTGGTAGGCAAGAGCAGGAAGCTCGAAGTCCTGTCGATCATCAAGCGACGGGACGCATTGGGTCTGCTGGCACACCGCGATTGCGAGGAGCGATTCACACGCGGCGACCACGAGATGCAGACACTGCTCCAGATCGCCCTTGGCGGCATGGTCGCCGAAGAGGTGTTCTTCGGAGAGTCGGGCACCGGCCCTGCCGGCGACCTCATGGGTGCGACCCAGCTCGCCTCCGACATGGTCGGCTCCTATGGCCTCGGCGATTCGCTGATCTCATTCCGAGCGATCGAGACGGGCTTGATGGGCGGCAACCTGACGGCGCGCATCCTCGCCGATAAGACGGCTCGCGAGAACGTCAACACCCTCCTCAACGACGCCAAGCATGAGGTGACACGGCTGCTGACCGACCATCGGCACATCGTCGTCGCGTTGCGCGATGCGCTCATCGAGCATGAGGAGATCCTCGAGAACCAGATCCTGGAGACGATCCGACTCGCCGAGGCGCAGGCTCTTGCCGACAGCAAGGTCGTTGTGGACATCCGCGACTCACAGAATCCGACGATCGCGTCAGAAATCATCGAGCTCGAACCGCTCCCGGACGGGCTCGACTGACAAGCTTCCCTTCCCGTTCTTAGGGGGAGGGGCCGGAGGGAGGGAGTTGCCCGACTCCCTCCCTCCTACCGCGTTTCAGGTGCCTTGACCCCACGACGCCAGGTACTTCACCTGCTCGGGTGTGAGCTGCTCGAGGCCTCCCCCGATGCTTTCCAGCTTGAGCCTGGCGACCTCGTGATCGAGCTCTTTGGGCAGGATGTGGACCTCGTTGGCCAGCTGCCCGGAGTTGGCGAACAGCCACTCAGCTGCCAGAGCCTGGTCTGAGAAGGACATGTCCATGACGTCGGCGGGATGACCCTCGGCCGCTCCGAGGTTGACCAACCGTCCCTCGGCAGCGACCAGGATGCGCCGGCCGTCAGGCATGAGGTACTCGTCGAGGTTGTCGCGAAGGCGTCGGATTTCACTGGCCAGGGCGTTGAGGGCGACGAGATCGATCTCGACGTCGAAGTGGCCGGCATTGGAGAGGATCGCGTCGGTCTTCATCACAGCGAAGTGCTCGTCACGGATGACATGGATGTTGCCGGTGGCAGTGACGAAGACGTCGCCGACAGCAGCAGCGTCGACCATCGTCATCACACGGTGACCCTCCATTGCGGCGGCCACAGCACGCACCGGGTCGACCTCGACCACCACGACATCTGCACCGAGCCCGGCGGCCCGCTGAGCGACGCCAGTCCCGCAGTCACCAAAGCCGACCACGACGACCGTTTTGCCGGCGAAGAGGATGTTGGCCGCGCGCATGAGGCCGTCGAGAGACGACTGGCCGGTGCCGTGACGGTTGTCGAAGAGGTGCTTGGTGTCGCTGTCGTTGACTGCGACGACGGGGAACCGGAGGACCCCATCGGATGCCATGGCCCGCAACCGGATGACGCCGGTGGTGGTCTCCTCGAGCCCCCCAATCACTGGTTGCGAAGCTCGCTCTGTGTGGAGAACGGTGACCATGTCCGCGCCATCGTCGAACACGACCTCGGGCTCGGTATCGAGGACGGCGTTGATGTGCTCGTAGAACGTTGTGGAGTCCTCCCCGCGCCTGGCGAAGACCGGGATCCCCTCGGCGACCAGGGCGGCGGCGACGTCGTCCTGAGTCGACAACGGGTTCGACGCACACAGCGAGACGGATGCGCCCGCATCGCGAAGGGCAAGCACGAGATTGGCGGTCTCAGCGGTTACGTGCATGCACGCACCGATGGTGCGGCCTTCCAGCGGTCGGGACTCCCGGAAGCGGTCCCGGATCGTTGCCAGCACAGACATGCGGCGACCTGACCACTCGATTCGGAGACGGCCGGTATCGGCAAGCCCCGGGTCAGTGATGTCGTGGTTCACGGTGTTTCCTTCCCGTCGAGTGGCGCGGTGGCCATGAGTGATCGTTTGAAGCTTTCGAGCGCAGTCACCGGCATGGGATCAACCTGAGCGGCCTCGGCAAGCGCTACCGACACGAGGTCGCCAACCACGGCGAGCGTGAAGAACCGGGAAAGTGCGGAGACTCCTGCGGAGCGAACCGTGCCAGCGATCGGAACCCGGGAGGACATCACTGACTCGGTCTGCGCCAGACGAGCCAGCAAACGAGAATCTGCATGATCGTCCTGCAGCATCACCGCGGTGAACCCATTGCCGCCGTCTGGCCCGTACCAACCTTGCAGGTCGTTGTGGTTGGCCTCGGGAAGCTCTTGGGCAAATGCGGGACGTTTGGCGTTCTCGTTGATCTGTGTCTTCCAGCGAGAGGCGGCAAGTGCTCCCGGCCCAGTCGTCCCGTACACGACAGGCGCCCTTCGCCCGATCGCTTCGGCAAGATCGTCTGCCAACACCGACGAGGCGATGATGCGTTCGACGAGGC
>JABDMN010000327.1 GCA_013001485.1 Acidimicrobiia bacterium | reverse complement strand
GCCATCGACATGTCGAGCGGAGCCATGGTCTGGACGATGTCGAAGAACGTATCGTTGTCATGCGCTGACACGAATTTGATGACTTCCTGTGGGTCGGTGGTGAACCCGGCCGGGGCGCCGTTGTAGTCGACCTCAGCGCCGGTGATCGACTCACCCGTGAAGCTCTCGAATGCGTAGTCGGCCAGGTTTCCGGTCATTCCCACCCGGATCTGATCGGCCTTCAGTAACAGGTCGGCGAGCTGGTCACCGGCCGGGCCCTGGTCGGTCACGTTGGGGTCGTAGTAGAGGCCGGTGGCGAAACCCTGCTCCTGGAGACCACCAAAGGGGCTGCCTCCGCGCACCGCGTCGCGGATGCGGTCGTTGAAGGTGCCGATGCCCAGTTCTCCGACATTGAGTTGGGTCGCATTGACGCCACGGGCGTTCTGGCCGACCTCGCCGAAGTCCCAGCCTTCGCCGTAGACGTAAATCGTCGGGTCCACCTCGTCGAGTGCCGCACGAACAGCTTGCATGTCGGACTTCATGTGGTGGCCCATCAGATCGAACCGGAAGCCGTCGACCCGGTATTGCTCGGCCCAGGTGACCACCGAATCGACCATCAGGCGCCGCATCATGTCGTGCTCGGTGGCGGTGTTGGCACAGCATGTGCTGGTGGCAACGAGGCCGTTGGCGTCAAGACGGTGGTAGTAACCGGGAACGATCCGGTCGAGCACCGACTTCTGACCCTGCCCCGAGGCGTTCGTGTGGTTGTAGACGACGTCAACCACCACCCGTAGGCCGGACTCGTTCAGGCTCTGCACCATCTCACGGAACTCGAGAATTCGGGCCGTGCCATCGGGGCTCGTCGAGTAGGAGCCCTCGGGCACCGTGTAGTGATACGGGTCGTAGCCCCAGTTGAACGCGTCGAGGTCTCGCACCTCACCGATCGCCGCTTGCTGTTCGGATGAAGTAACCGGGAACGAGGCCAGGTCAACCTCTGGCTCCTGGCGGTTGGCCTCGTTCTCGTCGATGGTGGCGATGTCGAACACCGGCAGCAGATGGACGTGGGTGAGACCGGCGTTCGCCAGCGAGCTGAGGTGATCCATTCCCGCCGAGCGCGGCAGCGTGAACGCCTTGAAGGTGCCCTGGTATTCGGCGGGCACCGATTCGTCGATGGCACTGAAGTCCCTCACGTGCAGCTCGTAGAGCACGATGTCCTCAGGAGCGTCCAGAGCTGGCTTCTCGAGATCGTCCCAGCCAAGCGGGGCGAGCGAAGGATCGGTGAGGTCGATGATCTGGCTCTTCTGAGAGTTCGTCGCGAGGCTCACCGAATAGGGGTCCGTGACCATGTTGCGAACGACCGACCCAACGGTCGGTGCGAAGACCTCGACCTCGTACAGGTAGTACTTGCCGACCCATGAGGCTTCTCCTCGGGCACTCCAGACACCTTGCTGGCTGCGGTCCATCGGCACGATGAGATCGGCACGGGTGCCGCTGCCAGTGTTGAACACGTGGAGCCGCACGTTGCGAGCCGTGGGCGCCCACACCGTCAGCGTTGGTGTGCTGCCGCTGAGGGTGACCCCGAGAGGTGCAGTGGATCCATAGCGATCGTCGATGACGCCGGGGATCTGGAGGCTTGTCGCGTCGAGCACCCGCCCATCGTCTGCGATAGCGGCCACCGCAAGTTGGCCCGTGAGCAGCGTGTCGATGTCGGTGCCGTCTGGAACCGCAAGGGCGGTGAGGTCGACGAGATGGGGGAACTTCTCGATGGTGCCGACCGGGAGGCCGCTGTCGTCAATCGTCAGCTCGATGAAGTCGCCTCCGACGAGCCCTTCGGCTGTCAGTTCCAGTGACCCGTTCGGGGAGTGATAGAGGCGGTACTCGGCATCGCCATCAGGCACTGCCCAGGCAAGCGCTTCGGACACAGGCCAATGCGCCTGGGCCTTGCCGATGTCACCCTCGGGCAGGGTGTTGAGGTCGGGCACCTCGGTGAAGATCTTGTCCGACCCCGACACGATCCAGGCCTCGCGGCCGTGATCGGCGGCGGTGAGGAACAGGTCAGGTCCGGGATCCTTCTCGTCGCCTCGGTGGACGATGAAGCCAACCTGCTCCCAGTCCTCCTGGAGTCCTACATCCCAGTAGACGCCGAAGCTGTCTCCGGCCGTGATCTCCAGCCCGTTTTCCCAGGTCACCGAGTCGGTTGTGTCTTCCCACACGTGGAGCCTGAACTCCCCGTAGTCGGCGTCGGGCCGGGTGTAATGGACGCGAGCAAAGCCGTCGGCGAGAGGGCTGCCCTCCCCGAACTCGCCGGCGCCCCCGGCCGTCGATCCTCCACCGAGAGCCGCGTCGGCTGTCGGATGGATGGTGGGGTCACCGCTGACGAAGAAAGCGCTGCGACCTTGCGCGGCGATGTCGAGGAACATGTCGGGTCCGGGGTCCTTCTCGTCACCGCGGTGGACGACGAAGCCGAGCTTGGCGGCGTCATCGGTGATCCTGACATCCCAGTAGAGGCCGAAGTCGTCAAAGCCCGTGGGGTTGAGGCCGTTCTCCCAGGTCACCGATTCTGTGGTGTCCTCCCAGACATGGAGGACCCAATCGTCGTAGTCGCCGTCCGGGTTGCGGTAGTGGACTCGAGCGATGCCATCGGGCAGCTCTTCGCCTGTTTCGCCACCGGTTTCCGCGACCGTCGTTGTGGTCGTCGATGCCTGGGTCGTCGTCGTGGCAGCGGTCGTTGTCGAGGTTGTGGTGTCGTCGGTCCCGGAGGAGTCACATGCGCCGGCAAGCAAGGCGACGATGGCCACCAACCCGATGATCCGCGACGATTTCGACACCCTGATTCCTCCTCGGTCGACCAGCGGGGAAGGTACCGGGACGGGCAGGTCTTTGCGAGGCCTGCCCTACCCGGCGTACTCGCCGTCGTCGACCTTGCGGGGCTCCCACACCGTCGCGTCCCCGGTGGTCAACGACAGGTGTGTCATGGGGCTCGACGGGAGGGCACCATGCCAGTGAACCTCGTCAGGAGCGGCGTAGACCACATCACCTGCCGTGATTCGAACCCGTTCGCCTTTCGCGTTGGCGACGAGGCCGGCGCCTTCGGTCACGTAGAGAACCTGGCCGTCTGGATGCCAGTGCCAATCGGTGCGAGCACCGGGCTCGAACTGGACGGCGAGGGCATGGAGCCCGTCGTCTGAGACGTGGCTCAGCGGTCCGAAATAGACGGTGCCGGTGAAGTGGTCTGCCGGAGCAGGCTCCCAGGGGATGTTGTCGGCTGTCGTGTGGTCCATGAGGTGACGCTAGCCCTCCGGATCGAAGTGCTTCTCGAGCGCGTGCCACACGGACGGGTAGTCGTCCTGGAGCGCAGGAATCGACGACGCGTACGCAGTGGGAATGAGGGGGTACCGCGTCTCGAACATGAACGACATGGTGTCCGACAACTTCTCGGGAGCCAGATCGGACGTTGTCGCCTTCATCCAGGCATCGTGGTCGGGTCCGTGAGCGAAGTACATGTTGTGGAGGCTCATTCCGCCAGGTTCGAAGCCCTCCTCCTTGGCGTCGTAGACGCCGTAGAGGATGCCCATGAACTCGCTCATGATGTTCGAGTGATACCAGGGAGGGCGGAACGTGTGCTCACCGACCAGCCACCTGTCGGCGAAGATCACGAAGTCGATGTTCGCCATGCCGGCACGATCCGACGCCGAGGTGAGGACGGTGAATATCGACGGGTCGGGGTGGTCGAAGCTGATCGATCCCATCACGTTGAACCGGGTCAGGTCGTACTTGTAG
>JABDMN010000306.1 GCA_013001485.1 Acidimicrobiia bacterium | reverse complement strand
TGCTCGACTCGTTCGTAGTCGACCTCGACGGAAGCCCACACATGGGCGGTCGAACGCTTGGCGTGGACCATGTTCTCTGCAATTCGGCGTCGCAGCCTCGGGATCTCCTCGACCCGGTCGCCTGACGCCGCTGCCGTTGCCGCAGCAGGAGCTGCGACAGGTGCTGGTGTCGGTTCGGGGGCCGGAGCGTCAGCCGGAGGGGCTGCCGGGACCGCTGGTGCCGTAGGGGCCGCAGCAGCCGCAGGTGGCTCGGCCGCCGGAGCTGGCGCCTCGGCGGGCTCGAAGCTCACAACCGGCGCCGCAGCAGCAGCGCCAGACTCGACAAAGGCCATGACGTCCTTGCGCGTGATGCGACCGCCCTCACCCGTCCCGGGAACCTGTTCCAGGTCGACGTTGTTCTCGGCGGCAAGACGCCTCACCACCGGTGACAGCACCGATCGCATGGGGCCGTCAGTTACGGCAGCGGTCGGGACAGGCTCGGCAGCCGGCTCCGGAGTCGGGGCGACGGCTTCTGGCGCGGCGGCGGGTGGAGCCTCGGCGAGTGGAGCCGCAGCGACCGGCGCCGGTTCTGGTGCGGGTTCTAGCGCGGGTTCTAGCGCAGTCTCTGGGGCCGGTTCGGGAGCGGCCTCGGCGGGAGGAGCCGCGGCCTCACCCGCATCGGCGATGACGGCAAGCGGTGTTCCCACAGCAACCGTCTCACCTTCGGCAACGAGGATCTCCTGGATGACCCCGGCGGCAGGAGACGGCACCTCGGTGTCGACCTTGTCGGTGGAGATCTCGAGCAAGACCTCGTCCTCGGCGATCGTGTCGCCCGGCTGCTTCACCCAGGCGAGGATCGTGCCTTCGGTGACCGTTTCGCCGAGTTGCGGCATCGTGACCGTGGTCGACATGTCTGCTCCTTGATCTAGATCTGGTTGAGGCGTGTCACGGCCTCGTTCAGATCTCCAGTTTGGCTTGGCTCACTCCACGCATCTCAATGGAGTGGGGTTCCGGAGGCCGCGAGCAGTGTCTCGCCGATCGCCTCGGACACGGTGGGGTGAGCATGGACGAACGCAGCCGCTTCCGACGGCAGCGCTTCCCAGCCCACGGCGTACATCAGTTCGTGGATCATCTCGCCGGCGCCAGGCCCGGCAACCGTCGCACCGAGGAGAGGGCCGTCCTTCTCGGCAACCAGCTTGACCGTCCCACCGGTGTCGTCCTGGATGATCGCCCTACCGACTCCTCCCATACCGTGCTTCGTCACCTCGACTTCGTAGCCGGCATCGCGGGCCTGTTGCTCGGTGAGCCCGACGGCGCCGACCTCCGGACTGGTGTACACCACGAGCGGAATCGCCGAGTACATGACTGGTCGAGTGGTGCCGGTTGCGATGTGGGTCACGGCGGCGATGCCCTCGGCGAACCCGGCGTGTGCGAGCTGAGGCACGCCGGCCACGACGTCACCAACCGCATAGGTCCCAGGGCGGCCAGTCAGCATCGTTGCCGGGTCGACGTGGATGAATCCTCGCTCCACCTCGACGGGGGTTCCTTCGAGGCCAATACCTTCGGTTGCCGGAGCGCGACCTACGGCAACCAGAACGACGTCTACCTCTACCGCATCGTCACCAAACGGCACTCTCACACCCGAGTCGCTGATCTCGGCGGGCCCGACACCGACTCCAGTGCGCACCGCGACGCCCTTCTTCTTGAGCGCCCTGTTCAGTACTCGAGCCGCCTCAGGCTCCATTCCCGGCACGACCTGGTCGAGCATTTCGAACAGGTGAACCTCGGACCCCATGTCGGCAAGCAAGGAAGCGAACTCACATCCGATGGCGCCGGCCCCGATGATGGCGACCCGGTCTGGTTGGGACTCCCAATCGAGGGCGTGATCGGACGACACGATTCGATGCCCATCGAAGTCGTAGCCGGGAATGCTGCGGGGCACAGAGCCGGTGGCGATGACCGTGTGACGGGCCTCGACCACCGACGTCGACCCGTCGTCGAATGTCACCTCGACGCCACCGTCGACGAGACGCCCGAATCCATCGATGATCTCGACGTTGCGTTGTTTGAGGAGACCCGCCAGTCCACCGACCAAACGGTCGACGACCGACTGCTTCCTGGCGAGAGCTGCGCCCCAATCGACCCGGGGCGGTTCGGCGATGACACCAAACGTCCCGGCATGCGAAACGGTGTGGAAGACCTCAGCGGTGTGAAGCCATGCTTTGGCCGGGATGCACCCACGGAGAAGACACGTGCCACCCACGGTGTCCTTCTCGATCAGGGCAACATCCAGCCCGAAGTTGTGGGCATACAGCGCCGCGGCGTACCCGCCGGGACCACCACCGATGATGACGATGTCGCGCACAAACGGCTCCCTCTCGATCGAACCGCGAGCCTAGCTGCGACCGTCTGACTACAGCACGGGGGTACTGGCGATGCTGAGGACGCTGGAGGCTACGCTCGCCGTCGTGCAGACCAGGTACCTACTCATCGCGTCGATCGCAACCGGATTGGCGATTCTCGCCGCCGCCGCCTGGTTCTTCGGCACCCTGTAGGCAAGAGAGAGGCCCCGGGTCGCCCCGGAGCCCCGCTCCGCCCCGGCTCACCCCCAAGGGCCGGAAGGGTGTGATCGGGGCTCGGGCACAACATGAAGGCGGAAAGCCTTGGCTCCCTCTCCCTCCCCACGTGGGGGTCGCCGCGCCCGGTTCTCGAGATCTGAAGAGACGGCGCGCTCCGGCAGCACGCCGTCGCTGGATTCATCGGCACTCCACGCCAGATCCTTGAGATCCCGGCAGGGATCAGTCGCTGCGGAGAAACACCCTGGCTGCCGTCTCACGCAGCACGGCCTCGGTGATCTTCTCGGGCAACCCGAGAGCGTCCCACTTGGCAAGCCATTGGTCCGGCGACCCGAAGGGGAAGTCGCTGCCAAACATCACCTTGTCGACGAGACCTGCCTCGAGGCGACGACGGCTCGGGGCGTCAAGCTGCGTCGGGTCCTGACCGGAGATGTCCAGGTAGACGTTGGGCTTGTGCTCGGCAACCGCGACAGCTTCACCCCACCACAGGTCTCCGACATGAGCAATGACCAGGATCAGCTCGGGGAACGTTGCGGCGATCTCATCGACGTAGATGGGGCGAGCCGGAGAGAGCCGAATGCCGGCACCACCTGGCATGCCGGCTCCGAGCCGGGTCGCGCCGGTGTGGACCACACACACCAGGCCGTGCTCCTCGGCTGCCTCGAAGACAGGAAGAGCTCTGCGGGAGGTCGGTGCCAGCCCCTGAGCGGAAGGGTGGAAGCTCAGTCCGGCGAGCCCGAGCGACGCAGTCTCGTGTACCCCGGCAACCGAACGAGCGCCCAACCCGGGATCAACAGCACCAAGGCCGACGAAGACGTCGGGGGCCTCGGCAACCACCGCGGCCACCTTCGCTGACCCGAACGGGGTCTCGCGAGTGAGGTCCGAGGTGTCCCAACCGTGCAGGACCGCCCGAGCGTTGCGTTGGCGGTAGTGCTCGGCCAGTTCGACAGGCTCCAGTACCTCGATGACTGTGCCGAGATGGGCCTCGATGCCCCGCCGGTACGGCGCGAGCGGGCCGTCGACGAACGAAGCGACGGGAGGATGCACGTGAGCATCGATGTAAGCGATCACAGCGCTGAGAAACCCCGGTTGCGGGCCTCGGCGACAGTGTCCGGTCCGAACGTCTGCAGCAGGTTCAGACCGAGAAGGTCGTCGTCGACGAGGCGCTCCTCGAGAACAGACAGCTCGCTGGCATCGTCACAGTCGTAGACCACCATGTCGTCGCGAGTACCCACGAAGCGGTTGTCAGGGAACTTGTGCAGTCTCGCCACGAGTCAGCCCTCCCCCAGGATGCGAACAACGGCGCTGGAAATGTTGCCAAACGATTGGATGACGATGGACCCACTGTCGTCGTCGTCACGGAACTCGATGGACCAGGTTGTGTCGTTGCCGTTCGAGGAATCGATCGCATACCCGGCATTGGCGAGGTTCAGGTCGAAGTACTGGGCCAACGTCTCGATGGGGGCCGAAACCCTGAACTCGACTTCCTGTCGCCCCGAGTCGTGGTTGACAAGGGTTGAGCCGATCACGGCGTTCTCGGGGATCGGGAATGCTTGCGGCCAATCGCCCGGGAGCTCGCCTTCGCCGAACTCGACACCGCTCTTGGTCTCGCCTCCACACGACGCGACGAGCAACACGCACATGGCGACAACGAGAAAGCGGGGAATGGATGATCGAGTCATGAGATAGGCCTCGGTAAGCCGTCAGTGTAGAGCAGCCTGGTCAGCTCACTTCGGGGACCAGACGGTGGCCCAGCGATGGGGTCGGCTCTCCGATCGGGAGGACCGCCGCCGGGCGGTGAATGTGATGGACGCGGTGTTGCACCTCGACGCCTCCCAGAACGAGGTGCACGGCCAGCACCAGCTCGCCGAGAACCCTGGTGAGTCGGTCAGACTTGCGGCGGCTCACGGTACCTCCCGAATTCTGTTTCGAGGGTCGAGACGATTTCGCCAAGAGTCGCTCGGGCTCGGGCCGCTTCGATGAGGAGCGGCATCAGGTTGTCGGTGCCTACAGCTCCAGCCTGCAGCGCCTGCAGGGCCGCCTCGACCCGTGCGCTATCGCGGTCGCGCCGCAGCTCACCGAGGGCCTGACGCTGCCCCTCTTCGACGTCCTGGCTGATGCGAAGGATCTCGATGGGAGGCTCGTCGGCAAGCGTGTATTTGTTCACTCCGACGACGGTGCGGTCTCCGGAGGCGACTGCCTTTTCGAAGTCGTATGCCGAGTCCGCGATTGCGCCCTGGAACCAGCCATCAGCGATTCCGACGAGGACTCCGTCGAGCATCGAACCTCCGCCCATCTCCTCGATCTCTGCGAACAGCGCTTCGGCACGAGCTTCGATGCGATCAGTCATCTCCTCGACAAACCAGCTGCCGCCGAGCGGGTCGACGACGTCGGTCAGACCCGTCTCGTGCATCAGCACCTGCTGGGTTCGGAGGGCGATCTCGGCGTTCTCGGCCGTCGGCAGCGCGTAGACCTCGTCGAGAGCGTTGGTGTGGAGGCTCTGGGTTCCTCCGAGCACGGCAGCCAGCGCCTCGATCGCCGTCCGCACCACGTTGTTGTGGGGCTGCTGTGCAGTCAGCGACACCCCGGCGGTCTGGGTGTGGAACCGCAGCTTCCAGGCCCGCTCGGTCTTGGCTCCATACCTGTCTCGCATCCATCGGGCCCAGAT
>JABDMN010000305.1 GCA_013001485.1 Acidimicrobiia bacterium | reverse complement strand
CGAGCACGCCACCGTTGTCCGTGTAGGTGGCGTCACACGACGGCGACTCGACGTCCAAGACGCTCACATCGGTCAGCGGGACATTGCCCGTGTTCTCGACACGGATGGTGAAGGTGACCGACGAGCCGACCTCGATGGTCTGGCTGTCTTCGCCCTCGGCGTTCTTCGAGATGTCGATCATCGGATCGGTCCCGAAGTAGTGCGACGGATCAACATCGGTTTCGTTGGGTCCAAGCACATCACCGTCGTTGACCGGGGTACCGGCCACATCGGCGATGTTGGCGTACTGGCCTGCCTGGGCGATGCCCTGAGCCGAGCAGTCGTCCGTGGCGCCGGCAGCCAGAAGGTCGATCACACAGATGATGCCTTCCTGATCGTCCTGCACCAGAACGTTGGCAAGGTCGACGTTTCCGGTGTTGGTGACCTCGTACGTCCACGTGACGGTGCTGCCCGCCACGATCAGCTCGCCAGGAGCGTCATCGGAATCGAGGCCGTTGGTCAGCTTCTCCAGATCGATGCCGGAGAACCAGCCGAAGTAGTTCGCTGGATCATCGTCGGACAGTGGGCCGCCCAGCGGATCGCCGGCCGGGTTGACCGGCTGGCCAGTGGCTGTGGCGATGTTGGTGTGCTGGCCGGCGACAGCGTCGGCAGACAGCTCACACGTCCGGGACTCACCCGCAGGGATCAGATCAAAGCTGCAGATGGCAGCGCCGAGCATGTCGTCATCGATGACAACGTTGGCCAAATCAGACGAGCCATCGTTGAACACCTCAAACGAGAACGTCACCTGAGTCGGGAAGTCGGCGGGCGGCGGAGCGATCTCGACGTACGGACCGGTCGGCGCGTTGGCGTCCTCACCCTCCACCTTCTTGATGAGGCGGATGGCGGCGGAATAGCCCGTGTAGTGCGACGGATCGTTGTCGCCAACGAGGACTCCGTCGAGGTCGCGGGCGAGAACCGAACCGAGGTTGGCGTACTCGCCGAGCTCGGCGGTGCCGAAGGCCTCATACGTCCAGGTCTCACCGATGGCGAGCACGTCGTCGCCGTCGCCCTGGTCGATCAGAACCGGCACGAGACCCTGGTTGTCCGTCACGACAACGTTGTCGAGCGGAACGTTCCCAGTGTTGGTGATGACATAGGTCCACCTCACCGAGGTGCCCTCGAGGATGAAGGCGCCCGGCGCGTCATCGGAGTCGAGGCCGTTGGTGGCCTTCTCGATGTCGATGCTTGGGGCGGTTCCGAAGTAGTTGGCCGGGTCGTCGTCCTCAATCGGGTCACCCAACGGGTTCCCGTCAGGATCGACCGGCTGACCGGCAGCGGTGGCGATGTTGGTGTGCTGACCCAACTCGACAGTGACGAGCAGCTCGCACTGATCGGTCAGTCCGGCGGCCAGGTCGGCAATCACACAGATGTCGCCGTAGACGTCGTCAGTGACGACGACGTCGCTCAGCGCGACGGTGCCGGTGTTGGTGACGTCGAACGTGAACAGCGCCTGGGTGCCGGCGAGCAGCGTCGGCCCGGTCGGCGTGTTGGCGTCGTCGCCCTCCACCTTCTTGATGATCTCGATGCCGGTCTTGAAGCCGACGTAGTGCGACGGATCCTCATCAGTCACCGGGATGTTGGTGAGCGTGTTGCCGGCCGGATCGACCGGGATGCCCTTGACGATGCCGATGTTGTCGTACTGACCGAGGATGGCCGTACCGGTCGCCGAGCACGTGTCCGTGCCTCCGTTGGCGGCGAGGAACGGGATCACACAGATCTGGCCGATCTCGTCATCGGTGACCGTCACGTTGATGAGGTCGACCGACGAGTTGTTGGTCACGACATAGATCCACTCGACGTCGCCGCCGACCGGGATGAACGGTCCAGGTCCGAAGTCGGCGTCTTCACCGTTGGTTGACTTCTCGATGTCGATGGCTCCCACCCACCCGATGTAGTGGGCCGGGTCTGTGTCGGTGACCGGGGCTCCGATCGGAGCTCCTCCGGATGTCACAGGCTGACCTTCGACGGTGGCTGTGTTCTTGTGCTGGCCCAACTCGGCAGGCACATCGATCTCACAGATGTGGACGAGGCCGGCCTCGAGCAGGTCGATGGTGCAAACGTTGCCAAAGACGTCATCGGTGACCGTGACGTTGGCGAGGTCGAGCGTGCCGGTGTTGTTCACGAGGAAGGTGAAGCGAACCGGGTCACCCACCTCGGCGTACGGACCGGTCGGCGTGTCGGCGTCGCGGCCCTGGACGAATTTCTCCAGGTCGATGCCAACGTTGTATCCGATGTAGTGCGACGGATCCTCGTCAGTGACCTCGGTTCCGAGGACGTCAGTACCGACGACATCGGCGAGGTTGCCGTAGGCGCCTTCCTTGGCCTCGCCGACCTTCTCGCACTCGTTGGTTGCCGCCGGGTCGAGCGAGTCGATGGAACAGATGAAGCCCTCGACCGAGTCGTTGACCTCGATGTCGTAGAGAGTGGTGTTGCCGGTGTTGGTCACTATGTATGTCCAGGTGACCGTGGAGCCAGCCTGAATCAGCTCGCCGGGACCGGAGTCCGACTGGACACCGTTGGTGAGCTTCTCGATGTCGATGGCCGGCTCGAGCAGGTACATGCCAGCGTCCCACGTGGGGTCGTCCTCGGCCTTACCGAGATCGATAGGTCCGGCGATGCCCGTGTTGGGGTCGACGTCGGAGTCGACCTCGTCACCGGCTGCGTTCTGCGGGCTGAAGACGAACCCGGTCGGGAGCTCGAACGACACGTGGTAGGTACCGGCGCGCAGATCGTCGAAGAGATAGAGGCCATCGGAATCCGTCGTTGTCGACGTGATCGGAGCCAGCGTCTCGTCGTGCAGAGTCACTCTCACGCCAGGCAGGCCGAGCTCGCCGGCGTCCTGGACGCCGTCCTGGTCGGTGTCGAACCACACCCGGTCGCCGATCGAGCCGAGCTCGAGGCCGATGTAGTGGGCCGGGTCAGTGACCGTCAGTGTCTCACCTGTGAACGGGTCGCCGTTGCCACAGGTCTTGTAGATCGTGCCGTCACTCCGGTAGCGGGTGATCTGATAGCTCACGATGGGACCAGGGTCGACGCCGAAGACCGGCGCACCCTTCTCGCCCCAGCCATCGGGCTTGTCGTCGTTCGGGTCCTCGAACCCGAAGTCGTCCGAGCACGAGACGTGGATGGCGTCGGAGAGTCCGACCTCGGCCTCGTTGTTGTCCGACGTGCCCTCGATGAGGGTGCCATCGGCGAGCAGGAACGTGAAGACATAGTCGTCGTTCCCCGGGAAGGTGTGGCCGTCGGCTCCTCCACCGGTGCCGGTGGCGGTCGCCGTGTTCTTGTGCTGGCCGACCTCCGCAGCGAACGGCCCGATCACGACCTCATAGGACGCTCCGGGAGCCAGGCTCGCCGGAACCTGTGCCGAGGGAACGCTGAAGACGTCGTCGGTAAGCGTCAGGTCGGTGAGCGTGACCTCACCGACGTTGGTGACCATGAAGCGGAAGAAGACGTCGTCGCCGACCACGGCCTCAGGGCCGGTGATGGCATCGGCTTCGTCCCAGGTGGTGCCACCGTCGACCGAGACGTACTTCTCGAGAGCGATGCCAGGCTGCGGAGCAAGACCGGTGTAGTGAGCCGGGTCGCTATCGGTGACCGGCGGGTTCTGATAGCCGCAGGTCTTGTCGATCGTGCCGTCGCTCTTGAAATGCGTCATGAGGAACTCGACGATCGGCGGGTCGATCCCCTGGACCGGGGCTCTGCTGCCGTCGCTCCAGCCGTCGTTGGTGGGATCGTCGTCGTCGAAGCCGAAGTCGTCGGAACACGAGAAGTGGACATCTTCGCCACTCGGGAACCCAACAGGACCATCACCAGTGGTGGAGCCCGACAGCACCGAGCCGTCGGCAAGCAGGAACGTGTAGTGGATCTTCACACCGTCGTATACGTGCGGTTGGATGTCGTCGACGCCATAGGCCTCAACAGTCGCCGTGTTCTGGTGCTCACCGATGATCGGATTGAACGGACCGATCTCCACGGTGAACGATCCGCCGACCGCGAGGTCGTTGGGGACCTGGGCCGCCGGAATGTCGAAGTCGGTGTCGGTCAGCGTGATGTCGGTGAGGTCCTCATCACCCGTGTTGGTGACGATGAACCGGAACGCGACAGTGGACGAGTTGGCCACATCCGGGCCAGGAGCGTCATCGACGTCCATCCAGGGCCCGCCATCCACCGAGAGCTCCTTCTCAACATCGATGTCGGGAGTCGTCATCGGGCCGGGGATCCCCACGTAGTGCGCCGGATCGCTGTCGGTGACCGGCGGCTCGAAGTAACCGCACGTCTTGTCGATCGTGCCGTCGCTCTTGAAGTGCGTCATCAGGAACTCGGTGATGGGAGGATCGATGCCCTGCACCGGGGCGTTGCCACCGTCGCTCCAACCGTCGTTGGTGGGATCGTCGTCGTCGAAGCCGAAGTCGTCAGAACACGAGAAGTGGACGCCTTCGCCGCTCGGGAACCCGACAGGGCCGTCGCCTGTCGTCGAGCCGGCGAGCACAGAGCCGTCGGCGAGGATGAACGTGTAGTGGATCTTCACACCGTCATACGTGTGCGGCGCGATGCCGCCTGCGCCGACGGCCTCGACGGTGGCGACGTTGACATGCTCACCGTAAGAGGGATCGAACGGCCCGATCTCGACGGCGAACGAACCGCCAATTGCCAGCTCGCTCGGGACCTCGGACGCAGGAATGTCGAAGTCGGTGTCGGTGAGCGTGAGGTCCACCAGGTCCTCGGTGCCGGTGTTCGTGACCTCGAAGCGGAAGCGGACGTCACTGGAATGAGCCACCTCAGGTCCGGGAGCGTCGTCGACGTCCATCCAGGGCCCGCCATCGACCGAGAGCAGCTTCTCGACATCGATATCGGGAGTGCCGGTGTCGACACCAACGCCGGTGTAGTTGGCCGGGTCGGTGTCGGTCACGGAGACACCACACGTCTGGTCGATGGTGCCGTCGTCCTTGAACTTGGTGATGAAGTAGCCGACGAGCGGTGACGGGTCGACGCCGAGAACCGGCGAGCCCTTCTCACCCCACCCGTCGGGCTTGTCGTCGTACGGGTCCTCGAAGCCGAAGT
>JABDMN010000269.1 GCA_013001485.1 Acidimicrobiia bacterium | reverse complement strand
CGCCCAGTCACCGCCTCTCCGGCGATCGAGCCGCTGTATTCGACAACGAATGCACCGTTGTCCCGAGAGATCGTGGCCTGGACGGGGGACTCGTCATAGGGCTCGCCGGGTCGGAGAAAGGTGTTCCACGTCCCCTCCCAGGCTCCCAGATGATTGGTCAGGTCGGACATTGGCGGTGCTCCCTTCGCTGCCCGGAACTGTACCGCCGACTCGATAATCCACCCCGACGTCGCCCAGACGTATCCTTCTTCCGTGGCCATGCCGTCCTCGATCTCCGTTGGAGACCTCGTCCTCCGCCGCTACGAGACCAGCCACGGAGCTCACATCGCCGAGGCGGTCGTTGAATCCGGTCGCGATCTCAGCCGGTACGAGACCTGGGCCCACAGCAAGTTCGACGAGGCGGAAGGCCGTGAACACGCGGCATGGTGGGATCGAGCGTGGGACGCCGGATCCGGCTACTACTTCGGCATCTTCCAGGGTGAGCGATACCTGGGCAGTGTCGGCCTGAGCGACATCAACCTCGGGCATCGCACTGCGGCCCTCGGATACTGGGTTCGGTCAAGCGAGGTCGGTCGCGGTCTCGCCTCGACCGCCGCCGCAGCGGTTGTGGACGCGGGGTTCGAGCACCTGGAACTGGTCAGGATCGAGGTCATGACCGCAGTGGAGAACATGGCCAGTCGCAGGGTCGCTGAGAAGCTCGGGGCTGTTCTCGAAGGGACGCTGCGCAAGCGGCAGGTGCTCGAGGGCGAGTCCGTCGACTGTGCCCTCTATTCAGTGGTTCGCTGAGTCTCGATATGAGCCGAGAATCAGTCGGTTCCGGCTGCAGAAGCGCCCATGTCGCGGGATCGCTGAGCAGCAGCGCGAATCGCATCCTCGACGAGGGCGCGAAAACCACCCTCCTCGAGAATGTGCATCGCCGCTGCAGTCGTGCCACCTGGCGAGGTCACCTGTGCTCGCAGCTCTACCGGCGCCTTGTGCGACTCCGACAGCAGGATCCCGGCACCACGCAGGGTCTGTTCCACAAGTTGCTCGGCTGCGTCGCGTGGCAAGCCTTCGCGGACGGCGGCCTCGCCGATCGCTTCGGCCAGCAGGAAGATGTATGCCGGGCCGGTGCCGGACACCGCGGTGACAGCGTCGAGTAGATCCTCAGACAGCTGCATCGTCTTGCCAACGGCCCGGAGGACTTCGTCGGCACGTTTCAGGGCCTCTTCGTCGGCGCGTGATCCGGCGCAGTAGGCGGTCATCCCCTCGTCAACGGCTGCAGGTGTGTTGGGCATGGCACGCACAACTGCAACGGTCGGCATCGCGGCCTCAAACAGCGACACCGGCACTCCGGCAGCGAGCGAGATCACCAGTTGATCCGATGTGATCGAGCCAGCACACACCTCCAGCAGCCCGGGGACGTCCTTTGGCTTCACCGCAACGATCACGACATCACGACCTTCGGCAGCGGCGGTCGCGTCGAGCAGCGTTTCGACACCGGTGTGTTCGGCCGCCTCGCGGGCTCGTTCCTCGCGTCGGGCCGCCATCACGATGTTCGACGGTTCCCAGCCGGCGCGGATGAGGCCCCGGGCGAAGATCTCGCCAAGGGAACCGGCACCGAGGATGGCGATGGTGGGTCGTGTCATGGGACAAAGGGTAGGTCGGGTCAGCTTCCTCGTTCTTCGGTAGGCGGGGGGCGGCGCTTGAACGCCCCCCTCCGTCGAGTCAGCCAGCAGTGGGCAATGCCACGGTGATGATCGTGCCCTGGCCGGGCGAGCTGGCAGCCGAAACGGTCCCGCCGTGCGCATCGACGATGTGACGGGCGATCGCCATCCCCAATCCGCTCCCACCTGTCGAGCGGGTCCGGGAAGGGTCGGCGCGGTAGAAGCGGTCGAAGACGTGGGGCAGGTGCTCGGCAGCGATGCCCTCGCCGGTATCGACGACGGTGATCAGCACCGAACCATTCTGTGAACGAGCCGCCACCGTGACGGAGCCTCCCGAAGGGGTGTGACGAAGGGCGTTGTCGACGAAGTTGCCGATCGCCTGTCGGATCCGCATCGGGTCGACCGACACAACGACACCTTCCGTATCGTCGACGGCCTCGAGGTGGACACCGTCGGTGCGGGCATGATGAGCGTCGACCACCTGGGCGAGGATCTCGCCCACCTGCGTCGGCACCATGTTCATCGACAGCCTCCCTGCGTCGGCCTGGGTCAGGGTCTCGAGGTCCTCGACCAGATGCTGCAACAACACGGCTTCCTCGTAGACGGTTCCCACCAGGGCTTCGTCGGATGGCACCACACCATCCTTGGCGGCTTCGAGATAGCCCCGGATGTTGGCCAGCGGTGTGCGCAGTTCGTGGGCGATGTCCGCAGTCATCGTCCGCCGCACCTCATCGCTCTCCTCCAGCGACGCAGCCATATCGTTGAACGCGGACGCCAACGTCCCGATCTCGCCGCCCTCGTCGACCTCGACTCGATGCGACAGGTTCCCCGATTGGAGTCCCTGTGCCGCGGACGTCAACTCGGTAATGGGCTGCATCAGCCGCCGGGACACGACAACGGTCACCAATGCCGCTGCGCCGGCCACGATCAGCACTGCCAGTAACAGGCGACCGCTGAACACGGCAGACAGCGCCGACTCGGCTCCCGTGTCGACATAAAGCAAGGCGGGCTCGGCGAAACCGACCGGATCGAAGAAGCCCTCGAGAATCACCGCCTCGTCGAGTTCGTCGAAGGCGAAGAACCCGGCGGATTCGAACCATTCCTCCACCGCTTGGTTGGCCGCCGGGTCATCTTCGTTCCACACCGGAAAGGTGAACCCGAAGTCGTCGGTGAACCACACAACCTCGAAGCCGCGTTCCGTGAGGAACTCACCGAGGTCCTTGCTCTCTTTGTTGAACAGGTCGATCTCGGTGATGACGTCTGTCGACTCCGGTGCGAAATCGATCAGCGGATTGGCAGGGTCGATGAATGCGACGGGGGCACTGGGAAGGTCGCTGTCGGGGTCGGTGTCGGCGATGATGCCCCCGTCAAGGTCGGCCAGGGCGATCCGCAGGTCGTACTCGTCAGCCAGCTCATCGAGGAGCTCGTCGACGTCAGTCCAGTCAGGCTCGGTGATGGCGAAGACCGACACTTCTTCATAGATCGTCTGCTCGATGAAGACGTCTTCCTCGAACTGTTGTGCCAGATCATCCGACGTTGTGCGGTTGGTCACCCAGGCGGTAACGGCGATGGCGATCAGAGCCACGACGAGCGCCGCGGCAAGAAGGCGGGCGCGGAAGCTACGAAGCATCGGTCATCTTGTAGCCGACGCCGTACACGGTGAGCAGGTACGTCGGCTCTGACGGGTCGGGCTCGATCTTCTTGCGCAGGTTCTTCACATGGACGTCGACGCTGCGTTCCAGCCCGAAGTGGTCGAAGCCGAATGCGCTTTCGATCAGTTGCAGACGGGTGAATGTCCGACCCGGATCGGTCATCAACGTCTCGAGGATGGCGAACTCCTTTGGCGTGCACTCGACATGCTCGCCATCACAGCGCACCTCATGACGGCTGCGGTCCAGCTCGAGACCGCCCACCGTCAACGTCGCGTTCTCCGTCGAAACGATGCCGGATCGCCGCAGGAGTGCCCGCACCCGCGCCGCCAGCTCCCGAGGGCTGAATGGCTTGGTGATGTAGTCGTCGGCGCCGAGGTCGAGGCCGAGCAGCTTGTCGTCCTCGCTGGATCGGGCAGTGACCATCATGATCGGCACCGTCGAGTCCTGGCGAAGGATGCGGGCGATGTCCTGGCCGTCGACTCCGGGAAGCATGATGTCGAGCACGATGAGGCCGGGCTCGAGCTCGCGTGCCACCTCGAGGG
>JABDMN010000253.1 GCA_013001485.1 Acidimicrobiia bacterium | reverse complement strand
GACCACGTGTCCCCAGGCGGCTGATCGTTGGTACCAGATGGTCGTGCCCTACATCTGGCACTCGACCGACCTGGAAACGTGGGAGCCGATCCCCGATACGGCGCCACTCGTGGCTTGCGACCGTTGGGGACCATCAGCAGTTGTCGCGGACGGTGACAGCTACCTCTTCATCGCAGACGGAGTATGGAGATGGACACCGCCGGGGTGAATCGGCCGGCCCGGTAAACGGCAGCGCCCTACGCGACCAGCGATCTGTCGACCTCGTCGACCGAGCTTGCTCCGCACAGGGCCATCGCCCGAACTGTCGCCGCCCGGAAGAACTCGAGCACATCGGCGACGCCGCTCGCTCCGTCGACGGCGAGACCCCACAGGATTGGCCGGCCTACGAGCACCGCCCGGGCACCGAGAGCCAGCGCCTTGACGACATCGGTGCCCCGCCGGACTCCCCCGTCGACGTACACCTCTGCTCGGCCCGCGACCGCCGCTGCCACCTCCTCGAGAGCGTCTGCCGTGGCGAGACACGTGTCGAGCTGACGTCCGCCGTGGTTGGAGACCATGATCCCGGCGGCCCCGGCATCGACGGCAGCCGAGGCGTCGTCGCCTCGCACGATGCCCTTGACCAACACCGGGAGACCGCTCAACGACGAGATCCACTCGATGTGCTCGAACGTAAGGCCGGGGTCGATGGCGCTGTCCGCATATGCGGCCAACCCGGAGCCTTCGGAATCCGGTGTCCCGGTCTGGAGGTTGGCCATCTCGTGACCCTCGATGGAGAAGGCGTTGCGCTCGTCACGGGGCCGATGGCCGAGGACCGCCAGATCTACGGTCAACACGATCGCCTCGTAGCCGGCTCCGACCGCTCGCTCGATCAGCGATTCCGTCATGCCCTGGTCCCGATGCACGTACAGCTGAAACCACCGCGGCGCCGCTATCGACGCAGCGATGTCTTCGAGCGACGTCGTAGCCAGCGTGGACGCGATCATCAGCGTGTCGGCGCCGGCCGCAGCCCGGGCGGTTGCGATCTCACCTTCGGGATGGGCCAGCTTGTGATATGCCGTCGGAGCGACCAGAACTGGCATCGAAACCGGAGTGCCCAGGACGGTCGTGGCAGTGTCGACATCAGAAACATCTCGCAGCACACGAGGACGAAGGCGCATCCGCTGCCAGGCGGCGACGTTGTCTGCCAGCGTCAGCTCGTCGTCGGCGCCTCCGGCGTAGTAGTCGTAGGTACCCGGTGTCAGGTTGCCCTTGGCGAGGCCTTCGAGAAGGGTGAGGTCCACGCCGCGACCCTAGCCCCGGCCCTGCCGGGGCCATCGTGCGACCAGGTGACGCGCTACTTCTTCTTCGCCGGTTCGTGGATGACGTGAAGACCAGCCACGTCGACCACGCTGTGATGGCCGTCGTCCCAGTCGACCTCGGCACGGGTCCCGCGGATCTCGATGATCCGGCCGGTTTCGCCGTGCTGGCCCACCTTCTTGGTGAGGCGGGACACGCGATCGCCCTTACGCATAGGCATGACCTCCTTGATGGGCACACTACGCGGTGGCGCCACCGGCTGCCTTAGGCCTGAAGTCCCTCCGCGTACCGAATGATGGCCTCTGCCACATCGACACCGCTCGACGTTTCGATGCCTTCAAGCCCTGGTGACGAGTTCACCTCGATGACGACGTATCCGTCGTCGGTGGGAAGCATGTCGACACCGGCGACGCCAAGTCCCAGGACATCGGCGGCCCTGATCGCAAGTGCCTGGTCGTCGGCTGACAGCTCGATCGGCTCAGCCGTGCCGCCGCGATGCAGATTGGCGCGGAACTCTCCATCGGGAGCGGTGCGCTCCATGGCAGCCACCACCTCTCCCCCGACGACGAACGCCCTCACGTCGCGGGCGTCTGCTTCCACGTACTCCTGGACGAGGATGTTGGCGTCGAGCTGGCGAAACGCTCCGATGACCGACTCGGCGGCCTTGCGAGTCTCGGCGAGAACGACGCCTCGTCCCTGAGTGCCCTCGAGCAGCTTCACGATGAGCGGGGCGCCGCTGACGATCTTCACCAGCTCGTCGATGTCACGGACGTCGTGGGCAAACCCGGTGACGGGGAGGCCGATGCCTTCGTGGGCGAGCAGCTGGAGAGCACGGAGCTTGTCACGAGACCGCGCAATCGCATCCGACGTGTTGGCCGTCGGCACCCCCATGACTTCGAACTGGCGGACGACAGCGGCTCCATAGAACGTGTAGGTGGCGCCGATCCGCGGGATCACGGCCTCGGGCCGCAGCCGGTCGCCCGAGTACACGACGGAAGGCTTCTTGGAGGTGATGTCCATCGTGCAACGCAGGTAGTTGACCACCTGGACATCGTGACCTCGATCGACCGCAGCATCGACGAGCCGAGCCGTGGAATACAGGTGGGGGTTCAACGACAGGACGGCGAGCTTCACGATGCTTCTCTCAGCCGGGGATGGTCACGGCCCATCTTGAACGAAGTACCCGGATCGACGGTGAACTTGCCTCGCACCGCCTGGCGACCCAGCAGCATCCGGAACCCCATGGTGTCGCGACGCGACAACGTGACCTCGGCTTGCCAGACGTGCTCGCCCAGTTCGAGCATGGTCACGATCACGGGACGGATCTCGGTGCGGCCGCCGGCACCAGGATTGCGGATCCTGCGATAGCCGACGA
This sequence comes from Acidimicrobiia bacterium, assembly GCA_013001485.1. Taxonomy (GTDB): domain Bacteria; phylum Actinomycetota; class Acidimicrobiia; order Spongiisociales; family UBA5794; genus JABDIW01. The sequence continues at coordinate 1,001 of JABDMN010000253.1, read as the reverse complement.
GAGGCGCCTCCACCGGCACTTTGCCTCTCGCGGTTCGCTGTTTGGGATACACCCAGAACCGCACCAGGGCGATCCCGTCACGCTCAAAAGCCTCGACTCTCCGAGCGTGGAGCGATGACGTGCGGGCACCTGTGTCGACCTTCGCCTTGACCGCGATGTCGAAGTCGGGAAGACCGACCCACTCCCGCCAGCCGATGACTGCCTTGTTCCGTGCCATGCATCGAATGGTAGGGGTGCGGGCAGAACCTCCCCTCTCGGCACCATGCGTCGAAACCGGCAGAGCTATGCCATGGAATCGGTGTAGGGGCGGACTCAGGGGCCGATATCACTAGGTATGCACGGCTTTTTGGGTGAGTCCGCGGAGTCGCCGGCTGCCCGCCGCCTTGCCGCAGCGCTGGTCCGCTTCTGCGCGGTCGTAGCCGGCGGCGTCGGCGTCGGGTTCGCCGTCGCTGGAGTTGTCGCTAACGACCCCGACTTCGTATTGCGTGGAGTGGGGCCACTGGTCCTGTCCGCAATAGCACTCACGATGCTCATCTCACACCGCGAACGCGTCATACCGTTGATGGGCGCCACCGTCGTCATGGTGATCCTCCAGGTGCGCCTCGTAGGTGTCGCGACTGCCGAGACCCCCGCCGCGATCGGGCTGGTGGTGGTCGGTATGGCAGCGGCCCTGTTCGTCCAGCGGAGACACGCCACCTTTTTCGTGTCGTACGGGGCCATCATCATCGGAGCGCAGCTCTGGTGGCAGTGGCCCGACTATGCCGACGGGTTGGCGCGGAGCGTCGGATCGTTCGTGGCTTTTGCGTTCTCCTCTTGGCTGGTGCTCGCCCTCCGTCGAACAATGAGATCCGGTTCGGAGCGCTACGAGCTGCTGTTCTCCAAGGCACCCGTTTCTCTGTGGGAGGAGGACTTCGGCGCGCTGGATCCCTGGCTCTCGCTCATTCGAGCCCAGGGTGTCACCGATCTCGAGGCGCATCTGCGTGCCAATCCTGAGCTGCTCA
>JABDMN010000241.1 GCA_013001485.1 Acidimicrobiia bacterium | reverse complement strand
CCGCCTGACAGCTCCTCGGGCCGATGCGAGGCTCGAGGCAGCATCTCGACGGCCTCGAGGGCGGCCTCTACCCGCCGCCTCGACTTGCGTCCGCCCTCCCCCAGCAACCGCAATGCCACCTCCACGTTCTCCTCGGCCGAGAGCAGCGCGAGCAATCCCGACGACTGGAACACGAACCCGAGCTTCGTGCGACGGAGCTTCGCCGCGGCCCCCTCGGACGTCCCCGAGATGACCTGGCCCTCGAGCAGTACCTCGCCCTCGTCAGGCTCCTGAAGCAGACCCATCAGATGCAACATCGACGTCTTACCCGAGCCTGACGGACCGAAGAGCGCAACGAACTCGCCCTGGTTGACGACAAGCGACGTATCGAGGGCGCCGATGGCGCCCTGGCCGTAGCGCTTGGTGATGTTGCGAAGCTCAATCGACATCGGACTGCCCACCATTCAGCTCGCTCTCGGGTCGCAACAGAATCCCGTCCTCGGTGACCTCGGCACGCACGTGCTCGCCGATGCCGGCTTCCACACGAAGATCACTGGGAAGCTCCACCGTGCCATCGAGGCCAACCCGAAGAATCTCGTGGTGGATGATGGACCGCGCAGCGACCTGCCCGTCAGCGAGCCGGATGACTCGATCACTGCGAGTTGCCAGCGCAACATCATGGGTGACGACAAGCACGCTCAGACCGGCCTCGTGAGCCATGCGCCGCAGCAACTCGTAGATCTCGAGCGAAGTCTCGGTGTCCAGCTCACCGGTCGGCTCGTCGGCAAGGAGGAGCTTGGGACCCATGGCGAGCGCGACGCACATTGCCAGTCGCTGCTGTTCGCCCCCGGACATCTTGTTTAGCCGATTGAAGGCGTGGTTCTCGAGCCTCGTCGCTTCGAGGAGCGCTCGGGCTCTGGCGCGACGCCGCCGGCGTCCGACACCGGACAGCAGCATCGGTAGCTCGATGTTCTGCATGACGCTGAGATAGGGCAGCAGATTGCGCGTGTAGTCCTGCCACAGGAACCCGACGTCGCGGCGATAGTGCCTGGTCAAAACGGCTCCGGTGGCATCGGTGAGGTCGACGCCGGCTACCTCGACCTTGCCGGCAGACGGCTTCTCCAGGCCCGCCAGGATGCGGAGCAAGGTCGACTTGCCTGCCCCCGACTTCCCGACGACGGAGATGAACTCACCCTCCTCCATCACGAAGTCGAGGCCCTGCAGGGCAACGACTTCGAGGTTCCCCTGCTTGTGGATCTTGATGACGTTGCGGCAATCGATGATGGCCATCAGCGCTCCACCTCCCTCAGGACCTCGCTCATCCGGCTTGCAGACACCCGACGAGTTGCCCAGATGACCGAGAGGATCAACAGCCCTCCGACCACGACGACGTAGACGGCCAGCAGGTTGCGGGGGACGGTGAGCAGGACCGGTGGATCGATCTCTTTCGCGGTCTCACCGAGCTGCAGGAACGGGAGCATGACCCACATCAGCAGCACACCCGACACGACGCCGATCATGGCACCCAGCCCGAGCACCACGAGCTGCTCCACCGCAAAGGTCGCGGCGACGCCGCTGCGACCGAATCCAAGGGCCCGCAGGACTCCCATTTCCCTGGCGCGTCGTGACACCGCAAGCAACACGTATCCGGTGACACCGGCAAGGGCGAGCAAGATGCCGGTGAAGGCACCGACGAACAGGATGGCGACGAGGCCCACCTGGACCGGTCGGCTCGAGAAGTCGGCCTGCTGGCTGGCCAGCGTGACGACCTGGTCGGGCTCGTCATCGAGTTGAGACACGACGAATCTGGTTACCGCGTCCGTGTCATCGGTGGCGACCCACAACTCGTCCGGCGTCTCGAGTCGAGCCAGGTTGGTGTTGAGGCTCCACGTCGGGGTTCCGTTGAGCCAGGCGTTGATGGCGCCGAGATCGACGATCATCCGACCCTCACGAGTGCCGTCGTTCATGGTGGGTACCCGGTCGATGTATGACACGACGGTGCCGGGGATGAGCTGACCACCGATCGAGAACTGGGTCGTCTCACCGATGTCGAGCCCGGCGATGGCTGCTGCTTCGCGATCGAGGACGACGTTGATCCACTCGGGATCGGTGCGGAAGTGGGGGGTGGCCTGCAGGCGGCTCCGGGTGGGGAACCGGATCCAGCTCACCGTACCGTCGCGATGAAGTGGGCTTGTCGTGAGATCGTCGGGCACGACCTCACCCTCGGGGACTCGTGAGTAGTAGCCCTCGGCGGCCCGGCTCCCCAGGACGTCGAACTCGACGGAGATAGAGATGCGCGGAGTCATGGCATCGAAGATCTCTGACTCGAAGGGAGTCACCGACCCGTCTGCGTCAACAAGAGCGAGATCAGCGATCATCACGGAGCCGGCGTCGAGCCTGTTGGAGCCCACCGAGTCGAACCGTTCGAACCAGATCGACTGAAGCGATACCGGCTCGGTGAGTGGCCCCACCGGCCCATTACTGAGGGCACCCGCTGAGGAGAGCGTGAAGGACACGGTCCTCCACGTGTCGTCGACGAAGTTGCGGTCGGCCGCCAGCGTCCATGGCCGGTAGTCGCCGTCGAACACGCGAGCCAGCATCCGAATCGCGGTATCGGGAGCATCTTCCCCCTCGGTCTCCTGCACGGCCCACGCCCGGGGAAACAC
>JABDMN010000213.1 GCA_013001485.1 Acidimicrobiia bacterium | reverse complement strand
GCCTGGAACAATGGTCTCGCGTGGAACAACGGCCTCGCCTGGAACAACGGCCTGGCGTGGAACAACGCGCAGCTCGAGAACGACGGTCTGGCGTGGAACAACGGCCTGGCGTGGAACAACGGCCTGGCGTGGAACAACGCACTCGCCTGGAACAACGCGCTGACCGAGCCGATGTCGATCAATACGTGGGTGGAGCAGGAGTAGGCCATGAGGTACTCGGCGACGACGAGCGGAGGGTGGAGGACGCCATGAGAAAGAGCAGCTCGAATTATGCAGCCCTGGCTTTCTTGCTCGGACTGATCATGCTTTATGGGGCTGCCGTGCCCAGTGGACAACCGGCGGCCTCCTACATCGTCCAGGCAGAAGGCACGAGCGAAGCCCGCGCCGAGGTCGAGGCCGCAGGCGGGCAGGTGGCTCGAGAGCTTCCGATCATCGACGCCGTCGTGGCCGAGCTCACCCAAGACCAGCTGGAGCGGCTGAGGACAGGGCCGGGAGAGATCCGGATCTCCGCCAACCACGAGGTCGCCGTTGCCGGGAGAAAGCCGAAAGAACCAAAGCCCACGCCCGGCGGAGACGATGACGACACCGAGTTCATCCCAGATACGGTCGTTCCCCGGCTTGTCGGCGCTTCGGAGCTTTGGTCCGAGGGCTTTACCGGCGACGGCGTGACCGTTGCCGTCCTCGACACCTTGATCAAGTTCCAGACCGCCGGCTTGCAGGAGGACACGGCGCTGAGCGACCGCGTTCTTGGATATCACGATTCGATGAGCGGCATGACCTGTAACTTCACGAAGCGGAGGCCCGGTTGCGACTACGAGAAGATCCTCGGTGACGAATACGGCCACGGGACGCACGTCACCGGAATCGCCATCAACTCCAGGGTGACCGAGTTCGGGCACTACGCCGGCATTGCCCCAGATGCGGATCTCGTGGTGGTGCGAGCGCTGGGGGACGATGGCTCTGGCACCTACGCTGACGTCATCAAGGGCATCGACTGGGTCGTCGCGAACAAGGAGCGATTCGGCATTCGTATCCTCAATCTCTCGTTGTCCGCCCCTGCCCAATCGCACTACTGGGACGATCCGCTCAACCAGGCAGTGATGGCCGCGTGGCGGGCCGGGATCGTGATCGTGGCTTCGGCCGGCAACACAGGACCTGATCCGATGACGGTCGGTGTTCCCGGGAACGTCCCGTACGTCATCACGGTCGGCGCGATGTCGGATGCCGTCACTCCGGAAGCTCCGACTGACGATTTCCTGACGTCGTTCTCGGCAGCTGGACCGACCGTAGAGGGATTCGTGAAGCCCGAGCTCATAGCGCCTGGAGGACACGTGATCTCCACCATGCAGGCGGGCACGTATCTGGCGATTGCGCACGAGGAGTATCGAGTCGGAAACAAGTACTTCCAGATGAGCGGTACCTCTCAAGCGGCTGGGGTCGTCACCGGAGTCGCCGCACTCCTGCTCCAGGCGGAGCCGTGGCTGACGCCGGACGACGTCAAGTGTCGACTGATGGCTTCGGCCCGTCCGGCGGTAGGCCTCGACGGACTGCTTGCCTACTCGGTCTTTCAGCAAGGTGCTGGGATGGTCGATGCCTACAGGGCCGTTCACTCCGACGCCTCAGGCTGCGCAAATCAAGGGCTCGACGTCGATCTCGACGTCGAGGGCGACGTGCACTTCGGCGGGCGCGCGGACCGGGATAAGACCGGAGCTTACTTCCTCAGGGGTATCGAGGGTGACGGTCTTGCCTGGTCGAACGGTCTTGCGTGGTCGAACGGTCTTGCCTGGTCCGATGCCTTCGTGTGGTCGAACGGTCTTGCCTGGTCCAACGCCTTTTTCCGCTCCGACGGCTTTGCCTGGTCCAATGCCAACGGGGCGGCACTCGCCTGGAGCGACGCGTTTGCCTGGTCCAACGCGTTCGCCTGGTCGAACGGTTTTGCGCCGAGCGATCTGTATGGAGTGACCATGAGCTCCAACGTCTGGGTGGAGCAAGAGTAGAAGAATGTGGAGCCGCCGTTTTTTTCCGATCAGTGCTGTTCACCGAGTGCGCGTCCCGGAGTTCTTGAACTTCTATCTGTTGGTTTTATGAGGCTTACAGGTCTAAATGGCTTCCAACCTAGGTCGGAGGCAACACTTGAAACCGGCTCACTTTTCCTGGCACTGAATGTGCTCGTACGTCATAGCTGTGAGCAACGTCCCGCTTCAGCTTTGCCGCTTTTTTCCCGTTCCTCTGAGACGTGGAGATAGATTCATGAGATACGCAGTTCCAGTCTTCGTCACCTGCGCCGTGCTGTTGCTCGCGTCCGGGCCGCCACCTGTGGCCGAAGCAGACGCATCGACGCCACCGCCCGAGTCGTACCTGATCCAGGCGGAGTCGATGGCGGCAGCGCGAGCTGCGGCCGAGGCAGTCGGCGGCACGGTCACTCACGATCTCGAGATCATCGCTGGCGTTGCGGCCGAGCTGACGGCTGCCGAGCTGGCGGCGCTGCGGCAGCTCCACGAGGTTCGGATCTCGGCTGACGGCATCGCCAGAACCGCCACAAGCGGAAACGGGAACAACGGGAACAATGGAAACCCCGGGGGCGACGACATCGTCCTGGCCTGCGGCGGTCGCGGCGGCGCCCAGACCTGGGACGACTATCTGACTCAGCCCTACACCTGGTATCCGGCCCAGATCGGCGCCGACGGCCTCCACACTCAGGGCCTCACGGGTGAGGGCGTCACCATCGCCATCGTCGATACCGGCCTCTTTGGTGCCGACGGGCTCGGCTACGACACGGCCGGCGATCTGAGGGTTCTGGCTCGCTACGACGCAATCCGGGACGACATATGGTCTCCGGGCTTCTGGTACGACCGGTCCGGTCACGGCAGTCACGTCGCCGCGACCGCGGTCAACAGCGACGTCAACGACGCGGACGGCCGGCTCAACGGCGTCGCGCCGGATGCCGATCTCGTCGTCGTTCAGGCGTTCGATCGCAAAGGGCAGGGCACCTACGCCGACATCATCAGGGGCATCGACTGGGTGGTCGCCAATCGCGACAGCTACGGCATTCGCGTGCTGAATCTCTCCTTCAGCGCGCCGCCGCAGTCGTACTACTGGGAGGATCCGCTCAACCAGGCGGTGATGAAGGCCTGGCAGGCCGGCATTCTCGTCGTGGCCTCTGCGGGCAATACAGGCCCCGATCCGATGACGATCGGCGTGCCCGGCAACGTCCCCTACGTCATCACCGTCGGCGGCACGACCGACGCCTGCACCCGGATGGACGAGTCTGACGACAGCTTGATGACCTTCTCTTCGGCAGGACCGACCTACGAGGGATTCGCGAAGCCGGATCTCGTCGCCCCGGGAGGGCACATCAACGCCCTCATGGAGTGGACTGCGGTGATAGCAAAGGACCATTCGGAGTTCCACGATGGCGGCCACTACTTCATGATGTCCGGCACTTCGCAGGCGGCGGCGGTGGTCTCCGGCGTCGCAGCACTGATGCTCCAGGAGAATCCGGCCCTGACGCCGGACGAGGTCAAGACGCGTCTCCTGATCACGTCGCGGCCGCGGGTGCTCCAGGACGGGACGCCCGCGTACTCGATCTTCCAACAGGGGACCGGCCTGGTGAGCGCTGACCAGGCGGTCTTCGCGGCGACGCTACCGCACCTCTTCTACGACGAGGACGGCAATCCAGTCGAGGATGACGGCTTCGTCTGCGTCTCCGCCAACTGCGGTCTCGACATCGACAAGGACCTCGCGGGTCTCGAGCACTTCATGGGCCGCGCGCGGCAGGCCGAGGACAGCACCTTCTACATGGACGGCCTCGCCTGGAACAACGGGCTCGCCTGGAATAACGGTCTGGCATGGAATAACGGCCTGGCGTGGAACAACGGGCTCGCCTGGAACAACGGCCTGGCGTGGAACAACGGTCTCGCGTGGAACAACAACCTGGCCGTGAACGACGGTCTGGCCTGGAACAACGGCCTCGCCTGGAACAACGGTCTCGCGTGGAACAACGGTCTCGCCTGGAACAACGGCCTGGCGTGGAACAACGCGCTCACCGAGCCGATGTCGATCAACGTCTGGGTCGAGCAGGAGTAGGGAAGAGGTCCTGAGGTCTCGAGGTCCTGAGGCGAGAGAGTTCAAGAGAGGGGTAGAAGCCATGAAACCGAGAACACAGACGACGACTCTGATGTGGTTGCTCCTGGTCGTCTTTGGCCTTGCCGTGAGCGCCGCAGCGCAGCCGCCTCTACCGGCGGATTCAGCGGAGAGCTACATCGTGCAGGTCGCCGACGGCCACGATGCGGTGTCGATCGTAGGTGCGACCGGCGGATCCGTGACCCATCAACTGGGGATCATCGGCGCGGTGGCAGCGGATCTAACGGTCGTCCAGCATCTGAGGCTCGAGGAGGATCCGGCTGTCGAGCGGATCTGGATCAACGGCCTTGCCGAGCTGACTGGAAAGCCTGACAGGAAAACGACCAGCAAGTCGGAGGTTGTCGAGACCCACTATCCGGCCCATCTCGGAGCCGATGCTTTGCATCTTGCAGGCATCGACGGGAGCGGTGTGACGATTGCGATCCTCGATTCAGGGATCTTCCGTGACAATGGACTGACCAAGAGCCCGCTTGGTAGTGATCGTGTGCTGACCGAGTACGATCCAGTTGTGGACAAAGTGTCCACAACGTCGTTTAGTGAAGACGATCACGGCCACGGGTCGCATGTCACGAGCATTGCCGCGTCCAGTCGCGTTACCAGCGACGGGAATTACAACGGAATGGCCCCTGGTGCCGACCTGTTGGTGATCAGGGCCTTCGACGCCTCCGGCTCGGCCACCTACGCCGACATCGTTCGTGGTCTCGACTGGGTGCTGGCCAACAAGGACAGGTTTGGAATCCGCATTCTCAACTGCTCATTCAGCGCCACAGCGCAGTCGTTCTACTGGGA
>JABDMN010000198.1 GCA_013001485.1 Acidimicrobiia bacterium | reverse complement strand
ATCCAAGGTGATGCTGCCGCCCCCCGGGCCATCGATGAGGTAGTCCAGGGTGACCTTGTCCTCTGCGATGGGCGGCCGACTGAAGGCGGCCGCGATCTGCTTGTCGCCGTCCATGACGATGGTTGTCGGATTCGCTGATCCACTCAGATCGCCGCGCCATCCGTCGAACGTGCTGAGGATCGAAGGTGTGGCGGCAACCGTGACCACGGTGCCCGGCGCATAGACACCTCCGGGGGGATCCAGACGAATCAGACCGAGACCTGTTCCGGTTGTCACTACGAATCCCTGATCAGCCATCTCGGTGCTCAGGGAGTACAAGGCTTGTGCCTTATCGATCGGAGACGGGTCTGAGTCGACCGGACCCGGGCCGGGCACATCGACTCCGATGTGCCTCTCGTGGGAGTCTCCCCCTGTGCAGGAGCCCAGGCTCAGCGCAAACAGCAACAGGGCGAGAACGGCGACGGGTGATCGAGCAGGCGGCCGATCGATTTGCGGACGGGTCATGATCGGGAACCTAGGCAACCGACATGAGGAACACATGAAGACCTCATGAGGAACGGTCGCCGGACTGCGCCGACTCGGGCTTGCCAGTCGACTCACCGATGGAGGAGTGGGAAGCCACCTCGGACCATGGGCATCCGCATAGCCGATCGGGTACCTACTCAGCTCCCTGACCAGGCACTTCGAGGTGTGAAAGCCGTCCTATCAGGCCCACGCGGACTCGCCAAAGGCGAGGCGCGATTGCCACGGCAATCACGTCTGCAGTTCTAATGGCCGCTGCTTCGCAGCCAGTGGGGAACTGCTGCCCTCGTCGGTCCATGCAAAGAGGGCTCACTCCTATTCGAGACCTAACCGGTCCCGAATCCTCCCTCGAACGAGCCTCCGCTCCGCTCCGGCACCCTTTTCTAGGTTCGAGCCCTGACTAACGCACCCCGCCGAAGGCGACGCCCGAGAGGTCGGCCATGTCGCGGCTGAACGTGGTGAGGTCCTCGAGCCTGAATCCGGACAAGCTGTCGTGCCCACAGGATCGCGCGATGACCTGCATCAAGGCCACGGTGGCGGTGAAGAAGCGTGCGAGCCGTTCAGCAGCCTCATCGGTCGGCAGTCGATCGCGCAGGTGGCCTTTCTGGGTTGCGATCCCCACTGGGCAGTTGTTGGTGTTGCAGGCCCGCATCCCGATGCACCCGATGGCCTGCATGGCGCTGTTGGCCACGGCGACGGCGTCGGCACCGAGGGCGAGAGCCTTGGCGAAGTCGGTGTGGGTGCGGAGCCCGCCGGTGATCACCAGCGTCACGTCGCTCCGGCCGAGTTCATCGAGGTGCCGGCGAGCCCGGGCCAGGGCGGGAATGGTGGGAACCGAGATGTGGTCGCGGAACAGCAGTGGAGCCGCCCCGGTGCCACCGCCCCGGCCGTCGAGGATGATGTAGTCCACCCCGATGGCGAGGGCGGCGTCGATGTCGTCCTCGATGTGCTGGGCCGACAGCTTGGCCCCGATCGGGATGCCGCCGGTCGCCTCTCGCACCTCGGCCGCGACTCGCCGATAGTCGTCGATTTCGACGAGGTCCGGGAAGGTGGCGGGTGAGACAGCCGGAGTTCCTGGCTTGAGTCCGCGAACCTCTGCGATCTTGCCGACCACTTTGTCGCCGGGGAGATGTCCTCCGGTGCCGGTCTTGGAGCCCTGGCCGAACTTGAAGTGGAAAGCCTGGGTCCGGGCGACCTTGTCGATCGAGTACCCGAACCGACCCGACGCCAGCTCGTAGAAGTACCGGGCGTTGGCCTCCTGCTCCGCCGGGAGCATCCCTCCCTCGCCGGAGCAGATGCCGGTGCCGGCGAGGTTGGCGCCGCGCGCCAGGGAGACCTTTGCCTCCTCGCTGAGGGCGCCGAAGCTCATGTCCGAGACGAACAGGGGCATGTCGAGGTGCAGGGGGCGGACAGCGTTCGGTCCGATCACGACCTCCGTGGCCACCGGGTGGTCGTCGAGCAGTGGCCGCCTAGCGAGCTGCGCCGTCACGAACTGGATGTCGTCCCACGACGGCAGGGTGTCGCGGGGCACTCCCATCGCTCCGACGGGACCGTGATGCCCGAGAACGGAGAGGCCCTCGTCGGCGAGGCGACGGATGAGCTTCACGTAGGGCTCGTCCGGTGTGCCATGGGGGTCCTGGTAGGCGCCCTGGTACGAGTTGCGGTTGTACGGCTGGGGATGGTGGACGGTCCAGGCGGCGACCTCGTCGGCGTCGACGAACAGGGTGTCGTCCTCGACCCACGAACCGAACTTGTGGAGCTTCTCGGTCTCGTCGTAGGCCGACACTCCCGTCGTGTACCGGTAATCCCAGCCGTGCACGCCGCACACGATGTCGGCGCCGACGATCGAGCCGTCGGCCATGAGGGCGCCCCGGTGCTCGCAGCGGCCGTACAGCACGGAGTGGTCATCGTCGTACCGCACGATGACGAGGTCCACGCCTTCGACCAGGGCGGCGGTCGGGGTCCGGTCGATGAGCTCACTCCAGGTGGCGACGGGTTCGGGGCGCATGCAGCCTCAGCCGCCCGCCGCTGCGAGAGCACGGGCGCGCTCGACTCGACGGTTCTCGATGACCAGCACCACGAACATCACTGCCACGATGATCGTCAGGAGATTCAGGCCCTCCAGCGAGCCACCAATGAACACGATGCCGGCGATAACGACGGCCCCGACGAGGCGCTCGCGAGCGTGCGCTCGAAAGGCGCGCCACACCGCGCCATAGACCCCGGCCAGGAAGAGGAAGAGTCCCCCGGCGAGCATGGCCCGGAACTCCAGATGCACCGCGTCGCGGGGGTGGAGCGCGATCTCCTCAAGTGCGGCGGCAGCCAGGATGACGCCCGCAACGACGGGGGCGTGCGCCCAGGTGTAGACGTCGCGGGCGAACTGCCCGGATCGGTCAGCATCATCTAGCCGGGAGGCGGCGAACTCGAGCCCAGGACCCGGTCGATCGAAGTACGACCACCACAGAACTCCGGCAAATCCTCCCGCTGCGAGAAGCACGGAGATCGTCGCCGCTGACAGGCCACCGTCTTTCTCGAGGGCGGCGACAACGGGGATGCCGATGGCCACTATCACCTCGCCGAGGGCGACGATGATGATCAGGCCGTGACGCTCGGCGAAGTGACCTGCGCGCACGCCCCACTCGTTGTCTCCGGCCCTGATCATGGCCCACATCACGATGGCGACTGTCGTGAGCCAGAACCCCAGTCGAACGGTCCCGTCGAAGAAGGAACCTGCGACGAGCACTGAGATTGCGACCACGTTCGGAGCGATCCACATGTACACGGCACCCCTGAAGTCGAAGTCTTCTGTGGTGCCCAGGGTCCGCATCCGAAAGCCGATCACCATGATCCCGGTCAGAGCGATGGCGAAGACGGGTCCGCCCCCGGCGAACGCGGTCGACGTCGACGCTGCCATCGGGATGCTGATCACCGTGGCAACCAGGAACAGCGCCCGCACTGGTCGACCATTCCCCGACACGGCGTTGGCTGCCCAGGTCAGCTGCTGCCATGGCAACCACAGCAATGCGAACAGCAGCGCAGCCTTCCCCACACCGGCCCAGGTCGGCTCCCTGATCAGCAGCGCCACCAGTTGGGAGAACGCAAACACGTACGCCAGGTCAAAGAACAGCTCCACCGGATCCGCGGTGAAGTCCTCCGTGATCGGCGGGAGTTCAATCTCTCTCATGCGGACGGAGCCTACGTGGCAGACGGTCCCTAGATCTCAGGAGATGCCAGTGAGCGCTCTACCGCACATCGCCGACGAGCATGGCTGATGGCCTGACCGCCAACCATCCTTCGAACCAGATGGCGAATGCAAAGGAGGGCAGCTACCGCTCTCGCGGTGCTGCCCTCCTTCTCGGCTATGACTTCAGCCCTAGAAGGCGAAGTGAGTTGCCTGGCTTGCAGTGACGATCCACGTAACGAGCATTGCGCTCATGAACGAACCGACGTAGACACGAGCCGTCTTCCGGTAGAAGTACACGGATACAAGCCCGACAATCGTCATCAACGGCAGGAACTGGAACGCGATGATTCCCCACAGCGACTCATCGGGGAAGCCAAGGGTTCCTCCGGTGAGAAGCGGGATGTACTGCCAGGCAATGAGCCCGACAAAGCCTGCGATGAGTAGGCCGACAACGATCAACATCTCGTCCCGCATCCGCAGAGCCCTCTTCCGCAGCTGGCCATACAAGATGACGCTCACAACCAGGAAGAACAGCGTGAAGGGAATCAGGTACGACAGGAAGATCCGGATGCCCAGCGTGCTCATCGGCTTGATCGCGAACACCCAGAACCTGAAGTCCGTGGTGAAGAAGAACGCCACCACCACGAGTGTGATGTATGCGGCGAGCACGATCAGGAAGCTCAAGAGCAGCGACTTGCCGACCTTTCCGAACTCGAACCTCCCGGCCCAGGTGAGCCCGTAGTCATCCAGCTTCGCTTCGGCCTTCCGATTGAGTCCGAAGTGCCAGGCCACGAACAGCACCAGCGAGATCAGACCCACGAAGATCGCCCACATCATCACCTGAGTCGTGATGTTCTGGGAGAACAGCGCCGTCGGCGCCCATTCGTGATCGGTTGGCCAGTTCTTGAATCTGAATAGGGTCGCCGCTGGGAGGATCGTGAACACTGCTGCGCCAGCCCACCAGCCTGGGCCAACTGCGCCCTTCGGCTCCTCCGGTGTTGCGGCGAGATCGGCGAACATGGGTCGCTTCAGGAGCATCGCTCCGACCGGGAACAGGAGAAGGACCATGCCGATCGCAGCCAGCAGGTTTCCGAACTCCTTCCACATCCATGTCTGGCTGCCGGAGTCGAGTCCATTGCCGCCGTCGAGCGTCATGTCGAACCAATCGATGGCGTGACCGATAGCTGTGCGGGATAGGTGATCACCCGGGTGGATGACGGGCGGCTGGTAGAGCGCACGCGCGGTGCCATCCTCGATCGAGCCGTATACCCGGCCGATCTCAACCGTCTCGGTGGTCCCGAAAGCTGCCTTGAGTTTGTCGCTGCTCGCCACGTCGGAAGCCTTAGGCGTAAGCCACATCAGCTCGGAGAACTCGTCGTACTCCGAGAACACGACGGCCATATTCCGTGGCCAGTCTTCGGTGGCATCTGGTGCACCGAAGGTTCCTGTGGAGGAGCCCTCGATGACAACCGACTTGTACCCGTCGGGCTGCAGCGCCGCCGCAATCAGAACGGCCCAACCACCCATGGAGTGGCCTTCGAGTCCGATGTTGTCCGGATCGACGATGTCGAGAGATCGCAGGAACGTCAGCGAATCAGGGCCGCCGAAGCCGTTGGCAAATGCGGGACCGTCGGAATACCCGTGACCGGTTTGATCGGCAGCGAGAACCACATATCCCCGTCTGGCGAACTCGATCGCGAACCCGTCCTGGGTCTCACGTGAGTTGATGTAACCGTGGATCGCAACGATCCCTGGAGCCGGGTTCTCCGCTGTCACCCCTTCCGGGATGTAGAGGAGTCCACTCATCTCGGTGCCGTTGGCACCAACCCAGCGCACATCCTTGATCTCCGTGTCCCCGCCGGACGTCTGAACCGTCCAGGCCAGGAGACTCCCGCCGAGGATCAATGCCAATGCGACCGCCAGGATCCGCTTCGTGCTCATGTTGTCCCTTCCATGAAGTCCACTCGGGCCTGCTTGTGACTGCTCAAGCGCCCGGCTGTGTCTTCTGTTGGGGCTATGCCAGCTCCGACGAGGGCACCGAAACCGCGATCGCTCAAGCCGCAGTTACAGGATTGACCTTTGAGGTCGGAGTTCCTAGGGACCGGGGCCTACGCCCATGGGGACGGAAGTCACATTGACCCGCGAGAGACCGGTGAGCGCGCTCTGGCGAGATGGAGTGCGATCTCGTTCGCTGCGATCGTGCTGTCGCACGTTGCAGAGGCGTCGACGAGCTCGACATTGGGACGCTCGGCAGAAGTCGGCCGCGCGGCGTTCGCTCAGCAGTTGGGTCTCACGAGACCGAGACAGACGTACCTTCAGCCGACGACTGTTCGATCAGGTCGAGCAACGCGTGAACTCGTTCAGCGTGCGTGAAGTCCGGGCTGAACAGTTGGCCTGTTCTCATCGCTTCTGCCATGTGTTGATAAGCACGGCCCACGTTCCCTGCCGGGCCAACGGGGAAATGGTCAACCAGTTCGGCGGGCAGAGCGAGCTCTTCGAGTGCATCTGAGCCTCGAGCTCCCGAGAGAGTGATTGGCGTGATCTGGGGAAGGCCGGGAGTCGTGGCGACAATCGTGCCTTCGGTGCCGTAGATCTCCATCCGCCAGCCGACTGCGTTGTACGGAACGCTTGCTGCGTGTAGCGACACCATGGCTCCCCCGTCGAGCGTGCCATTGACGATGAGGCTGTCCGGTGCATCGACCGATACGGCTTCTCCAGTGTCCGACAACCGCCACTCGGGGAACTGGGTTGCGACCGACGCAGACAGTTCGGAAAACGGGCTGACGCAATACGAGATCGCGTCCAGCGTGTGGCCTCCGACGATGGTCATGAAGTTGGCGCCGTTGGCCTTGACACCCATCCACGCATCCGCCGATGTGTGCGAAAGCGCTCCGCCTCCCATCATCGTCACGTTGACCGCGACGATCTCCCCGAACCATCCTTCGGCATGGAGCTGTCTCACGTATGTGAGCGAGGGATCGTGACGGCCCTGCAGACCCACTGCCGCAACTACCCCGGCGTCACGCGCACGTGTCGCCATCACCTGGGCTTCAGCGAGGTTCGCGCCAAGCGGCCATTCGCTGAACACGTGCTTCCCGACGTCGAGAGCAGCAACTACGAGCTCATTGTGCTTGGGAACCCTGACCACAACAGAGACGACATCGATGTCCTTGTCTGCAACCAGGTCTCGCACGTCGTGGAATGCGGGCACGCCATACGCTTCACCGGCTGCCACCGCCGACTCAGGACGGCTCGTGCACACGGCAGCCAACTCGATTCCTTCTGCGGCATGGAGAGCCGGAATGTGGGCGATGGAACTCCACCCGCCCGCAGCGGAAGCACCCACCAGCCCAACCCGGACGATTTCTGCCATGCCCGTCACTCCTACTTGGCCGTGGCGAGCGTACCTCCGCATGGAGACCTACTCGGGGTGCTCAGTTGCGGCCCTTCGTGACTGCCCTGACTTCGGATAGGCGCCTCTTCGAGTAGTCGTCGTCCCAGCAGACGGCGGCTTCCCAGGCGGCCGAGGCTTGTGCAGCGACGTCGTACGCGTCGTCGTCGAGGCCGGCGGCGTTGTGAGGCAGTGCCAGGTCGAGATCGGCGACGTCGACATGTGCCTCGTCCCAGTCGATCAGTGCGATCCGATCCTCGGTCATGAGCACGTTGCCAACGTTGTTGGAATCACCGTGGACGACGCATGTCGGACGTCCGGAGACCCGGGCCCACGCCGCCCGGCATCGAGCAACACCTTCGGCCGGCATCGCGCCAAGGTCGACCTTGGTGCCGGTCTCGGCGTGCAGGAGGTCGGTCGACGACCGCCAACCAGGGCGTTGCTGCCAGCCCTGGGTCGCCCCATGCAGTTGGCGGAGAGCATCGGCCACGCGACGCCAGTCGGCCTCCGTCTCAGGGGGCCTTCCCTCCATGAAGGGCATCACGACCAGACCGTCGACGAACCATCGTCCATCCATCGTCGAAATCGGCACCGGCACGCTCAGACCTTCGCGGTCGAGGTGCTGGAGGAGGTCGACCTCCCACGCGAGGTCAGCGTCGCTCCTGGCGCCGAGACGACCGACCGCGAGTCGGCCGTTGATGCTCAAACTCCACACGTCGTTGGCGACCCCGCCTGAGAGGGGTTCGATGCGAGTGACGTCGTCACCCCACTGTTCAAGTGCTTCCCAACCCACGGGCGAATCCTCGCAGAGTCCCGGATCCCGCCTGAGCAACGTGGCGGCGCGAGAAACCGTTGACCCACGACGCTCAGCGGTCCCGATGGGACCAACGACCCCTGCCTGTTGCGTCGCCTCCGTGTGAATGTCACATCAGCGCCCCGGGTCGCCGGGGCTTCCTGCGCATGAGGAGGCATGGTGAAGAAGGGTATCCTGCTCCACGAGTCCGACGACGACGTCGGTGTGGCCACGATGGA
>JABDMN010000154.1 GCA_013001485.1 Acidimicrobiia bacterium | reverse complement strand
AGCTCGCCCTGGTTGGCGACAAGCGACCGGTACATCACGCCGAGATCGTTGAGCAGGTCGCTCGGTGATCGATAGTCGCGGCCAGCCACGTGAATCGCAGCGTCGGCGATCCGTTCTTTGGTTGAACTGAGTCGCTGGTGGATGTAGGCACACTTCTGCCGGTAGGGCTCGCCGGCTGACAACTCGCGGAACCGTTCGTGGACGTCAGGAAGGTCGGCGGCATCAGCCGCCAGACTCGCCGAGAGCTCGTCTGAGATCCCGATCACCGCGTCGGAGCTGGACAGCTCGGCCGACAGTTCCTCGATGCCTGCGATCAAGCCACGCAGGCCCCGATCGTGCTGGAGGCCCAGCACCTCGAAGGTGATCGCCGGGGTCACATTTGGGTTGCCGTCGCGGTCACCACCCACCCACGTCCCGAAGTGCAGCGGTCGTGAGGTCGGCGTGAGGCTGGTGCCGAGGCGGTCGAGCTGATGGTCGACTTCATCGAGCAACTCGGGGACCACGCTGTGGGACATTGCGTCGAAGTAATACATGACCGACCTTGCCTCATCGATGGGGGTCGGGCGTGCGGTCCGTAGTTCGTCTGTCTGCCAGATCAGATCGATGAGTTCGGCGAGGCGCCGCGAGATACGGTCCCGTTCCGGTTCGGTGAGCCTCGGGTCTTGCCGCTGCTCGAGGAGTTGGGCGATCGCCTCAGTCTTGGTGAGCACCGAGCGGCGGACTGCTTCGGTGGGGTGCGCGGTGAACACCGGGCGCAGCTCGAGCCTGTCGACCACATCGGCGATCGTGTCCTGGTCAATGCCGGCCTCGAGGATTCGATCCACTGCAGCCTGGAGGAAGCCTCGCTTCCTTCCCCGCCGCGTTGTGGCTTCGTCGAGCCTGTGGGTCTGCTCGGCGATGTTGGCCAGGTGGAAGTACGCCGAGAAAGCACGGACGAGTTGGATCGTCGTCCCCAGATCGAGGCCGTCCATCACATCGCCCAGCTCGGTGGCGGCGTCGTGGTCGTCGGCGTCGGCGCGGAGGCGCTTGGTGAGCGACCTGACGTGTTCGACGAGGTCGAGGAGCTCCTGGCCATGCTGACGGGTCAGGGTCTCGCCGAGGAGGTTGCCGAGCAGGCGTATATCAGCGCGCAAAGCCGCGCTGCCGTCATGGGTTTCCTCACCGGTGGTCACGGCGGCGAGCGTAGTTGCTCCTACCTGCGCAACTGGCGACCGCCACTAACCTCGCTCCCGATGAGATCTCTAGCCACACGCCTGTATGTCTGGTTCCAGAACGAGTCGATCGAGGACATCCCCGACGACCTCGTCGACGACATCCCCGATGACGTCATCCAGCAGCTCAAGGACGGGGTCATCGACAAGATCCCGGACGATGTCATCGATGACCTCAAGACGCGTTTTGGCGAATCGGTCACCGATCGGCTTCCACCTGAACTCGTGCAGTTTGCATCCGACAACCCGACGCTGGCGGCGATCTTCGCCGTCATCGGGGTGCTCGCCATCGTCGGTTTCATCTGGGGGGTTGTGAAGTCGGCATTCAAGGTCGCCGTCTTCTTCGGGGCGCTGGCTGCGATCGCCTGGTTCCTCTTCGCCCAGCAGTAGATGGAGTTTCTGGGCGAAGTGATCGGCGACGTCGCCGACTTCTTCGCCTCCGCCGGGTCCGAACTATGGGAGGTGATCGGCCTCACCTTTGCCGTTTCCGGCACAGCCACACTCATCGGTGCGGCGATTGGTGTCCCCCTGGGGGTCGCCTTGGGCATCGGGCGGTTCCGGGGGCGTTCCTTCACCCAGGCCCTCGTAAACACCGGGATGGCGATCCCCCCAGTCCTCGCCGGTCTCGTTGTACTTCTGCTCGTGTGGGGGGATGGGCCGGTCGGCGCGCTCGACCTTGTGTTCACTCCAGCAGCGATGATCACGGCCCAGACGCTGCTTGCCATCCCAATCGCGGCCGGTGTCACTGCCGCAGCGATACGGAGCCTGTCACCTGACGCTCATGTCCAGTTGTCTGCCCTCCGTCTCCCTGCCGCGGCTCGAGGTCGTCTCGTCGTGCGCGAGGCCTGGCCCGGGGTGGCGGCTGCCGTCGCCGCCGCGTTTGGCCGGGTTCTGGCCGAGGTAGGGGCGGTGCTGGTGGTGGGCGGCAACATTCGGGGAGAGACCAGGGTTCTCACGACGGCAATCGTTCAGGAAGCTCGTCAGGCAAGGTTCGGCGCGGCGTTGGCTCTTGGCATCGTCTTGCTCGGCATAGCCCTTGCCGTGAACCTCGTTCTCATCAGGCTCCAGAGGGAGGCGCCGGCATGAAGATCGGTCCCATCACCACCCGCCGCGGCGACCTCGAGATCGTCGTCGACCCCATCGACGTCGAGCCCGGACAACGCCTCGTGGTCTTCGGCCCCAACGGAGCAGGGAAGACGACGTTGCTGCGGGCGATTGCGGGCGACCGGGCCGAGCGGATCGCCTATCTGCCGCAGCGTCCCTACCTGTTCCGCGGGACTGGTCGCACCAACCTGATGCTCGGCGTGTCCGATGCCGAGCGAGCCACGCAGCTCGCCAATCGACTTGGCGTTGGAAACCAGCTGGACGTTTCAGCCCGCAGCCTCAGCGGCGGAGAGCGGCATCGCATCGCTCTGGCACGGACGCTTGCCACCGACGCCCGTCTCGTCCTCCTCGACGAGCCCACCGCCCCGATCGACCGACGAGACCGCGCAACGATCCTCTCCACCATCGTCGAAGCGACTGAGCATCGCAGCGCAGTCATCGTCACTCACGACCAAGAGGTGGCGGTTGCGCTGGCCTCGGAGCTGGCTGTGATGATCGACGGCAGTATCCGCCAAAGCGGCGATCCGTCCGAGGTGTTCACGCTTCCTGCCGACGACGACGTTGCCGCGGTCGTCGGCGTCGCCAATGCCGTTTCCGGCATCGTCAGCTCGGTGAACGACGGTCTGGTCACCATCGATGCCGAGGGTGTAGAAATCGCTGGCGTTGGATCCGGCCTGGAGCCCGGCGATGCGGCGAGAGCGCTGTTTGGTGCAGAGACGGTCACGGTTTTCACCGATTTCGACGCTCCGTCCGGATCTGCCCGCAACCGATGGGCGGGCACGATCACGTCGGTGCGACCTGTCGGGATCCTCGTCGAGGTGGTGGTCGAGGACCGGTTCGCCGCGGTCATCACGCCTGGGTCGATGGAGGCGATGAGCCTCGAGGTCGGCGCCGTCGTCACGCTGGCCGTCAAGGCCGCGGCGGTGAGGGTCGTAGCGGCGCCATGAAGCGAGCGCTCGTCGTTGTGGCCCTCGTGGCGCTGACCGGGTGCGGGTCGTCACCGACGCTGGTTGTCGGTGCCGGTACGACGATCGTCGACTCAGGGTTCGCAGACGCTCTGGCCGACCGGTACGAAGCGGTGGACATCGCCGTCGTCGGCGGGTCGAGCCGCGAGCTGCTGTCTCTTCTCGAAGCCGGGGCGATAGACCTCGCCATCACCCATCACCCCGAAGCGGAGTCGGAGTACCTGGCCGATCACCCCGAAGCCGTCTCGGCCGTCGTCTTCTCCTCATCGTTCGTGTTCGCCGGTGACCCCTCCGTCGCTGATGAGGTGCTCCGATCGCTGAGCGTCGACGCCTTGCTGGCTGAGGTCGCCGACCACGGAGTCACGTTCGTGTCTCGGTCTGATGGCTCCGGTACCGCGGCGGTCGAACAGCGGCTTTGGTCAGACGCAGCCGTGACTCCTGAGGGTGAGTGGTACGTGGAGACAGGCCAGGGGATGGGTTTCACGCTGCAGATCACCGATCAGCGCGACGGCATCACGCTCACGGAGCTTGGGGCCATCATCGCCGTGGCCGACCGCCTCGACCTCGTCTATTGGAGCCCCGAGACGCTTGCGAACCCGTATCGGGCGACCGTCGGTGACGATGCTCCCGCCAAGGCCGTCGAGCTGGTGGATTGGCTGATCTCTACCGACGGACGCAGTGCGATCACGGAGGCGTCGAGCCTCACAATCGGAGGCGCTGTCGATGCCCAGGGTGACGGCTAGGGAATCACCAGCACCGGGCACGGTGCGTCGTTGACCACCTTGTTGGCCACGGAGCCAATCACGAGCCGCTCGATGAACCCCGCGCCTCGCCGGCCCACGACCAGAAGGTCGGCGTCCTGTTCCTCGCAATAAGCGGCGAGGACCCGACCCGGATCTCCCATGTCCTCGACCGTCTCATGCTTGACGCCATCGAGGTCGAGGTGTTCGACCACGCGGTCGAGGATTTCCTTCTGGGCGTCTTCGAGGGCCTCAGTGAGAGCTGCCGGTGTTGGCGGTGAACCGACGATGCCCCACCAGCCCTCTGGTGGGCGGACCACCGTCACCAGGTGCAGCGTGGCTCCTGACCTGCGTGCCATCTCGACTGCCGTCGATGCGGCGTGTTGGCTCGCTTCTGATCCGTCGACGCCGACAACGATCAAATTCGGATCCCATACGGTCATGCAACACCTCCCGGGCTCTGCACCCACACTACGCCCACAGCGGTGAGATCTCGATGGGCTGAACGGCTCAGCCGATCCCAACCTCTGGCATCATGCGGCCTATGACAAAGCCCAAGGTCGTTGTCGCCGAGGCCATAGCCGACGCCGGTATCGCTGCTCTGGAGCGCGAATGCATCGTCGATCGTGCCGAAGGTGCCGATCGCAGCGAGCTGTTGAGCCGCGTCAGTGACGCCCATGCGCTGGTGGTTCGGTCCGCCACCGCTGTCGATGCCGAGATGATCGCCGCCGCTCCCGAGCTCAAGGTCGTCGGTCGCGCCGGGGTAGGTGTCGACAACATCGATATCGATGCCGCCACAGAGGCCGGTGTCATGGTCGTCAACGCACCGGATGCCAACACGATCTCGGCGGCTGAGCACACCATGGCGTTGATCCTCGCCCAGGCTCGCCGTGTTCCCGAGGCCGACGCCTCATTGCGCGGGGGAAGCTGGGAACGCAAGAAGCTGAAGGGCATGGAGCTCAACGGCAAGACCCTGGGTGTCGTCGGAATGGGCCGGATCGGGACTCTCGTCGCGCAGCGGGCCTCAGCATTCGGGATGCGCATCGCGGCCTACGACCCGTATGTATCAGAGGAGCGAGCCCGCCGCCTCGGTGTCGAGCTGATGGATCTCGATGCACTGCTGGGAGCCGCCGACTTCATCACCGTCCACCTCCCGCGAACCCGGGAGACCGAGAACCTGATCTCGGACGAAGCCATCGCCAAGATGAAGCCATCGGCTCGGGTGGTCAACGTTGCGAGAGGTGGCATCGTCGATGAGGACGCCGTTGCCCGCGCAGTGAGCGAGGGACGCCTCGGCGGTGCAGCCATCGATGTGTTTGCCTCCGAGCCGGTCACCGCGAGTCCCTTGTTCGAGCTGAGCCAGGTCGTGGTCACTCCACACCTCGGGGCATCGACCCAGGAGGCCCAGGATCGGGCAGGCACCGATGTCGCGATAGCGGTCGTGGAAGCGCTCGCAGGAGGCCTCGTTTCGTCTGCGGTGAACCTCGATATGGGCCCAGAAGTCTCCGAAGAGATCCGACCGTTCCTTCCGGTTGCGGAGAGCCTGGGCCGGATCTTCGTCCGCCACGGGCGTGGTCTTCCCGGCGAACTGACTGTGTGTGCTCAGGGGAAGCTCGCCGAGTTCTCGGCTCGGCCTCTCGCTCTCGCCGCACTACGCGGAGCGCTCGACTCGATCAGCGACGAACCGGTCACCTACGTCAATGCGCCCCGGATGGCCGAGGCCCGAGGCGTGGTCATCACTGAGGAGCGCCGGTCCGAGTCGGCTGACTTCCAATCAATGGTCGTCGTCACCGGCGAGGTCAACGGTGTGGCGCGAACCATTGCGGGCACTGTGATGGCACGCAAGGGTCCTGTCCTCACCGAGGTCGATGGGTACGAGATCGAGCTGCCGCTGACCGAGCACATGCTGATCGTCCGCAACGACGACGTGCCCGGGGTCATCGGCCGAGTCGGCACCTACCTGGGATCGTGCAGCGTGAACATTGCCGACATGGTCGTGGGGCGTAGTCCCGAGGGGCAGGCGGCAATGATGGGCTTGAGCCTGGACGCGGCACTCAATGACGAGCAGCTCGACGGCTTCATGCTTCTGGAAGGCATTGTCGCTGCCCGGTACCTGGAGCTACCTGGCTACAACAGCGGGGAAACCGCCCAGCCCACGGCCAGCGCATAGATCCCGGCGACGACGTCATCCGCCGTGATACCGCCCGGTAGCCCTTCTGCCTGACGGATCCCGGGCAGTGACTTGGTGATGTCGAACGCTCGGAACGCCACCCACGCGATCAACCATGGCCAACTGGTGAGGCCGATCGAAGCCACGAAGACTCCCGCCGCCTCATCGACGCACACCCACCCGGGGTCGGTACCTTCGTAGCGACGGGTAGTGGCCAGCGACAGCAGAGTGACAGAGCCGGCTACGACGATCTGAAGCCAGATTGGCGTGTCCCACAGTGCCCAGGCGCCGACCGCTGCCACTGCGGCGCCGACCGTTCCCGCACCCGCATCCGACCCCCACAGGCGTTGGGGCAGCAGTCCGACTCCACCGACCGAGGCGATCCAGCGCATGGCCGGAGAGGCTAGGCCATCGTCCGAAGTCGCGGAGTCAGCATGTGTCGCGCTCCGATGGTGATGCGGGTCACCGTGCCCCCCAATGGGGGTATCTCGGCCCTACCTCGGCTCGGGCACCGTCGATATGTTCGTTTCGAGGGAGCGAGGTACGGCGTGAACGATCTTCCGGACGACCTGGATAGGCCGATCGACGACGCGCGCCTCGACGAGCGTGAAGCCCGCTCGCTCTATCGGCACCCGATGGCGGCTGTCGGCGGTGCGCTGATTGCTGCCGGAGTTTTCGCCTTCGTGGTGCTGGCGGCCGTGGACATTGCTTTGCCTGGGGAGAACCCGTACCGCTCGCTGGTGACCTTCGTGGGGGCACCTGCGGTCATCGCGGTGGGTCTCGTCCTCTTCGCCTTTGCTGCCCGGATCCAGGTTCGGAAGGCCCGAAAACTGGGCGAGAACGTGCGGTTCATGTTGCGGGTCGAGCCGTCGGATCCCCGGTACATGCGCAACCTGTGGTTCTTCTTGGGGTTGACCGGCGTTCTCCTCGCCATCGTGGGTTGGAGCGGATTCAAGGCCTACGAGGCCACCGACTCGGTCTCGTTCTGCGGGGAGTCGTGCCACGTGATGGACCCGCAAAACGTCACATATGCGAATGGTCCTCATGCGAGGGTGCCTTGTGTCGACTGTCACATCGGCCCCGGCGGCTCGTTCTGGGTCAAGTCGAAGATCGACGGGATCCGCCAGCTCGTCGCCACCGCAACCAACAGCTTCGACCGACCCATCAAGACGCCAGTCGAATCCCTGCGCCCGGCCCAGCAGACCTGTGAGGGGTGTCATTGGCCAGAACAGTTCTTCGGTCAGAAGCTCACGAATCGCACCTACTTCACGACAGACGAAGACAACTCGCCATGGACGATCAGCCTCCTGGTGAATGTGGGCGGCGGCAACCCACGTACGGGTGAGCTGGAAGGAATCCATTGGCACATGCTCAGTGACATCGAGGTGGAGTACATCTCCACCGATGAGCAGCGCGAGGAGATCCCCTGGGTGCGGGCCACGAATCCCGACACGGGCGAGGTGCGCGTGTATGCCGATTCGGACGCCGAGTACCCCGATCCCGATGACCCGGACACCGAGGTGCGGGTCTTCGATTGCATGGATTGCCACAACCGCCC
>JABDMN010000149.1 GCA_013001485.1 Acidimicrobiia bacterium | reverse complement strand
GTGCGATCCCGGCGACGGTGTCCTGGTCCCCACACCCTCATACGCGGGCTTCTGGGCCGACCTCGAAACCCGCGACGAGATCACCATCGTCCCGGTGCATTGCTCCAGCGAGAACGGCTTCGAGCTGACCACTGAACTCCTCGATCGAGCCCTCGCCGACGCCGATCGCCCCATCCGGGCTCTGCTGTTCACCTCGCCCAACAATCCCCTGGGATGGACCTACACCCCCGACGAGATCGCCGAGATCGTCGAATGGGCCGAGACCAACGACATCCATCTGGTCATGGACGAGATCTACGCCCTGTCCGTCTTCGGTGACACCGCGTTCACGTCGGCAGCGGCAGTTGTCGACGATCTCGGGGACAACATCCACATCGTGTGGGCGTTCTCGAAAGACTTCGGCGCCAGTGGCCTGCGCGCCGGGGTGCTGTGGACCCGTAACGAGGAGCTCCTCGACGCGGTGGAGAGTCTCGGGTACTGGGCCATGGTCTCGGGCCACACCCAGCATGTGCTGGCCGACATGGTCTGCGATGAGGGCTGGCTCGACGGATTCGTCGAAGAGCTCCGCCGCGGTTTGCGGGAAGCCCACAGCGCGGTCACCGATGCCCTCGTCACCATCGGGGTGCCGGTGATCCCGTCAGACGCAGGCATCTTCCTGATGTGCGACATGCGTCCCCACATGGCGGAAGTGTCGTGGCGGGCCGAACAGAACCTGTGGCAGCGCATCCTCGACACCACCAACGTGAACCTGACACCGGGCTCGGCATGCCGGGTCGGCGAGCCCGGGTTCTTCCGTCTGTGTTTCGCCGCAGTACCCACGCCGACCGCGGTCGAAGCGATCGAGCGGGTCGGCAACGTCCTTTAGGAGCGCTCCCGGACAGCACCCAGCAGCAACGCCAGGCCGACCAAGACCACAGCCGCCGAGGTGATCCCGTTGGCGGGGATGCCCTTCCAGGTGTACAGCATCGGTCCGATCACGTCTCCAATGGCACGGCCGATGCTGAGCGCCACCATCAACAGCGCCAGGTACCGGGTTCGGGCACCCGGTGCCGCCTCCGAAGCCAGAGGCACCGTGCCCACGATCGTCACCTCGAACGCGATGAAGGCCATCGACAGGGCAGCGATCCCCCCGACGAGAGAGCCGCTGGCCACAACAAGAGCCAGGTAGCCGATGGCAGAAGCAGCCATCCCCCACGCAACCATTCGGCGCTTTCCGAAACGGTCGGCGAAGACCAGCACCGATCCCTCGCCGGCCAGCTCGGCGAGAGCAATCACCACCGAGGCGGCACCGAGAGCAGCGAGCGACAGGGCAAACTCGTCCTCCAACCAGGCTCCGTACACGATGAACGTCACTTCGGCCGAGACTGAGAAGAGCCCGGCCACGATCAGCAACGCAACCGAGCTTCGGTCGAGCGACAGCGGTCTGCCGCCGCTGTCGGTGTGTTCTTCGTCACGCTCCAGGACCAGCGGAGACACGGCCATCGTCGCGGCCAGGATCAGCCCGATCACCCAGAACGGGGCCTCCCAACCAAAGCGATCGATCAGCAACCCAGCGGCAGGGGCCCCCACCAGCAAACCGCCGGCCCAGGTCAACTCGAGGACCGACAGGTATCGAGCCCTCCTGTCATAGGGCGTGCGATCCGCGACGTACGCAACCGCAGCAGAGTCGAAAGATGGCTTGCCGAGCCCGAGGAGGATGAACCCTGCGAAGGCTCCGACGTAGGCACTGGTTGCTGCTGTCACCAATGCACCCACGGCCATCAGGCCCAAGCCCCACACTGCCAGCCGCAGCCGGCGTTCTCCTCGCCCGGCAGACGCGACCACCAGAGGTGTTGCCACGCCGGCCAGCGACCTGGCCGACATCAGGATTCCACCCTGTTCGAGTGAGATGCCCAACCCTCGTGAGATCGCCGGGAGGAACGGGAACACGAAGCGGTGGGCGGTGTTGACCACCAGCCTGGTGAAGGCGAGGAAGGCCAACACCAAGGGCAGCGGCCGATGGGGATCCGGCGAGGACATGGCCGCCGACCCTAGGGGCCACGCAGCAGGGCAGATGCCTACCGTTGCGTCGTGAACGATCGCTACAAACCGCTACGGATCGCCATCGGTGCTCTTGCCGCGTTCACGGTGGTGTTCGTGACGGCCGGGGCGTTCGGCTGGGGAACCCCAGCGGCCAACGAGTCGCCGATCGGCGACATCAGCCGATGGTGCGAACGAGTGAGCGGTGGTCTGCTCCGCGAGCCGGTGAACACGCTCGGCAACCTTGGGTTCGTGGTCGCTGGACTGGCGATGTTCTGGACGCTCGCCCGCGAGGACTCCTCGACCGCTGCCAACCGGTTCGTCGGGAACCAGCCGCTGGCCTTGCTGTATGCGTCGGCGACGGTGTTCCTCGGCCCGGGTTCGATGGTCATGCACGGAAGCAACACGTTCTTCGGGGCGTGGATCGACAACGTGTCGATGGTGACCTACATCCTCATCCCGTGGCTGGTGAACGTGTCTGTGCTGGGGCGTTGGACCCAGCGAACGCTCTTCACGGTGTACGGCACGCTGCTCGGCGCCTACGCACTCACATATTGGGTGTTCGGGTCGGACCTCGGCATCGGCCTCGATCTCTTCGGGGTGTCCATTGGGCTCTGGATCATCTCCGAGGTCGTCTACCGGTGGTGGTCGCCTGCAATGCGAGTTGCCTCGGGGTTCGTCGGCTTTGCGGTGGCGAGTGTGTTTGGCATCACGCCAATGGAGATGCTCGACGCCCCGGGTGAGCACTGGTGGGTGCTGTTGTTCTGGTTGCCCGGGCTACTCGCCACAGGACCGCCCATCAGGAAGCGTCGATATACGCCGTGGTTCTGGGTAGGCGTCGCCTCGTTTCTCACTGCATACGCCATCTGGCTCACCGGTACGGACGACCACGAGTGGTGCAGACCCGATTCCCTCCTCCAGGCGCACGCCATCTGGCACCTGCTGTCGGCATTGGCGACCTGGGGTTTCTTCAAGTTCCTCCGCACGGAGCGTTCCACGGCCACAATCGGTCAGGAACTGACCCGTAACTAGTTAGCAGATCACTTCGAGATTCGGCTCTTGTCTGTTGCCTGGTTTGAGTGTTTCATCATCACTAGAGAAACAAGAAGTAGCTCATATTGAGCTATATGCGATCACGGGTCGTTTCCAGGGCGGAGACGACCCCGAGGTAGGAACATGGCACAACGTCGCGCAATGATCATTGGAGGCGCCGGCTTCGTCGGCACCAGCCTCGTCGCTCGGCTTCTCGGTCGCGGCTACGACATCGATGTGGTCGACAACCTCTCGACGAGTCACTCCGACAGCCTCATGGAGTTCGTCGATTGGCGCACCTTCCGCTTCCTGCGGGGCGACATCTCTGATCCTGAGGTATTCGACCTCCTCACCTACCGCCCCAAGGTCGACGAGATCTATCACCTGGCGTGCCCGCTCCATGTCACCGACTCCTCGCTCGACACCGAGATGTTGGACGCGTGCTTTGTCGGCACGGAGCACGCCCTCGAGCTCGCCCGGCTGTGGGACGCAATCGTGGTCTACGCCCGACCTGAGAGGAAGACGAGCGACGACCGCGGATTCTGCGAGAAGCTGGTCAAGGCGGAGACCGAGAAGTTCTCGATCGACAGCCGCATCATCCGGATCTCGGACACTTACGGCCCCCGGATGTCACCAAACGACCAGCGGGTGATCCCCCAGTTCCTAGCCGCAGCGCTTCGCGGCCAGGCGGTGACCATCTACGGCAACGGTTCGCATACCCGCCGGTTCCTCTTCGTCGACGACCTGTTGAACGCCATTCAGGCAGTTGTCGACGATGGAGTAC
>JABDMN010000140.1 GCA_013001485.1 Acidimicrobiia bacterium | reverse complement strand
CGGCTGAGAATGTTGGCGACGTGGACCTGCTCGACCTCGATGGCGAGGGTCTCATGGTTCACACGATCTCAGCACACCGTGGCGCCCGCAACGAGCGGATCGATACTGGCGCCATTCGGGTCGCCGGCGACTACTACTTCCAAGTCACCGGCTACAACGGAGCCGCCAGCAAGGACCCGTATTCGTTCCGGATGAAGGTCGTGCTTCCGGGTGACGTCCCGGTGTGTGCGGCTCCTGGGCTCAGCGGGGGGACGCCGGGGTCAAGCAGCCTGATCCCGACAGATGTGAACACGCTGTTCCTGGTGAACCGCCAGCGGCTCGAAGCCGCCTACGGCGCAACCGCTGCTGATGCAGTGCTGACAGCGGTGGGCAACGTGGCCAACGCAAACGAGCTGGGCGTGATCGGTGCCATGGTGGCCGTTGACGACCCCTCGTACGGTCCGATCGTCGCTGCTTACAACGGGCTCGAGTCGAGTCCCTGTTCGGTGGACGCTGCCAACGGCGTTGCCAGCGCCATTGCCGACCTCGTCGACAACCTTCGCACGAGTAATCCGACCATTGAGAACGTTGTGATCGTGGGTGGCGACGAGCAGATCCCGCAGTTCAGAGTTCCGGACGAGGTCTACCTGTCCAACGAGAACACCTACGCAGCGACGTTTGGTGACCTCGACGATCCGATCAGCCGGGCCTTTGATGCGTCGTACCTGTTCACCGACGACCCGTACGGTGACCCGACTCCGATCGATGCCAACGGGCGTGAGGTGTACGTCACGGAGGTGGCGCTGGGCCGCCTCGTCGAGCGGCCGGGCGAGATCGTGCAGGCGCTGAATCACTTCATCACCTACAACGGCCTGCTTGACCCGGCCTCGAGCTCGAGTGCTTTCGTCACGGGGTACGACTTCCTCAGTGACGGCGCTGCCGCAGTCGCCGCACAGCTCGATGACACCGTGCCGCCACGGCCCGTCACCCTGCTGAACAATGACGCCTGGGACCGTGGCATTCTGTTGCCGGCCTGGCTCAACGGCCTGCACTCGATCATGTCGATCAACGCCCACTTCGACCACAACCGGGCACAACCCGCGGCAACCGACACCGGCACGTCGACCCTCGGTGAAGGCCTGGTCACGGTCGAGGACGTCATTGCATCGGGCCCAGACACGTTGACGCGAGGTGTCATCTTCTCGATGGGCTGCCACGCCGGACTCAGCGTCAGCGACGTCCAGATCTCCGGTGGCCCAGTGGATCCGTTCGTCGGACCGGCGGCTGACGCCTTGGAGCGTGACTGGGCTCAGACCTTCGCCGAGCAGGGGGCGGTCCTGGCGGCCAACACGGGCTATGGCTATGGCGACACCGAGGCGGTGGCGCTCTCCGAGCTGTTGATGACCTACTTCGCCGACAACCTTGACGGGTCGATGAGCGTTGGTGAGGCGCTGCAGTACGCCAAGCACCGCTACGCCTCGGGTGCTCTGTTGTACGGCGCCTTCGACGACAAGGTCCTGATGCAGGCGACGTTCTATGGCCTGCCGATGTATGCCATCGGCGCCAATCCGACGACGGCGCCGCCGGTCGATCCTCTCCCGCTCGGGTTCGACGGAGTCACCGGGCTGACGGTCGCCTCCTTCGATGTTGATCTGGGTATCGGTAGCGATCTGGTGGAGACGACGACGCCGCGGGGATCATTCTTCAGCGTGGACGCCACGACACAGGTGACACCGCTGCGGCCGATCCAGCCCAAGGTCGAGATCGACGCCACACAGCCGGGCGATCTCATCGCCCACGGTGCGCTGATCACTGCCCTGGATTCGTTCGATCAGGAGCCGTTCGACCCGGTGGTCTCGAAGGCAACGGTGGACCTGGCTGCCAACGAGCCGGAGCCCGGCGTGGTCGGTTCGTTCCCCTCAGCGCTCCAAGCGGTCAACCGGTATCAGACCAAGGCAGGCTTGCGTGACCAACTGGTGCTCGTGCCCGGCCAGTTCCGCAACACCAGCGAGACAGAGGGTGTGCAGCGGCTGTTCACGAACCTCGAGGGCTTCGTCTTCTACAGCCCGATCGCCGAAACCGACTTCAAGGTCCCCACGATCACCGAGGTCACGGGAACCGGTAGCCCGCTTGGGATCACGTTCGACGTCGAGGTCACCGACACCGGCAGCGGCGTCGGCCGGGTGTATGTGCTGTTCAAGGACCCCGCCGACTTCCGGTGGGTTGGTCTCGACCTGGCGCCCAACGGCGTCGGCAGCTGGAGTGGCACCGCCGTCGGAGCCAGCGGCCTCAAGGACTACTTCGTCCAGGCAGTCGACCTGGCCGGCAACGTGGCCGTCAGCTCCAACAAGGCCGAGTTGTTTGTCACAGGCAACGTGGCGCCGCCCCCACCCCTCATCACGGTCACCGGCAACAAGCCGGGAGACTGGTACGTCGGGTCGGCGACGGTCGAACTGGACCTGCCTTCAGGTGTTTCCGGGTTCTACGACATCGACGCCACCGGTACGTTCACTCCGTACTCGGGCCCCTTCGTGGTCACGGGTGATGGGCCAGTCGAAGTTGTGGTGCAGACCAGCGCCGGAGTCTTCGCGACAGTGACCCTGTTCATCGATGATGCTCCGCCCATCGTCGTCTCGTCGATCGAGGGCGCCACGTTCGTCAGGGGCGAGATCGTGAACTACGCCTACGAGT